>CAZXVG010000163.1:0-3039 GCA_964644205.1 uncultured Dehalococcoidales bacterium
CAAGTTCAGAGAGCAGCTCTCCGAGCTTCTGGAAAGCTTTGCCGTGCTGCAGCGGGTAGACACCACCGATGTCGCCCCCACCGCCCACTCCATTGCTCTTGAGAACGTAGTCCGTAGCGACCGGGTCGCAGAATCCCTGCCCCCCGAGCAGATTCTGGCTAATGCCCCCCAGAGGGAGGGCGATTTCTTCCGGGTGCGACCTGTGCTCGGCAGCGGATAGCCGGCGACCTTTGCGGTAGAGCTTATTACCCTAGCCGAAGCTAAAGGAGCGAGAGCCATAGCTAATCATAACCAACTGACAATTCGCCAGGCGCACGAACTACTCAAGACAAGGCAGATTTCCGCGGTGGAGCTAACGCAGTCCTGTCTGGAGCGCATTCGCCAGGTCGAGCCGGAGCTCAAGGCCCTGGTCACGGTTACCGATGAGCTGGCGCTCTCTCAGGCGGAAAGGGCCGATAAGCTTATCGCCGCCGGCGACGCCGGCCCCTTATGCGGCATTCCGGTGCTGATTAAGGACAACATGTGCACCCGGGGCGTGCCCACTACCTGCTCCTCGCGGATGCTGGGCGACTTTGTGCCCCCCTATGATGCCACCGTGGTCGAGAAGCTGACTAGCTGCCATGCCGTAATCGTGGGTAAGACCAACATGGACGAGTTCGCCATGGGTTCGTCTACCGAGAACTCCGCCTTCTTCCCCACCCGTAACCCCTGGGACCGGAGCCGGGTTCCCGGGGGCAGCAGCGGCGGGTCGGCGGTGGGAGTAGCCGCCGGCGAGGCCATCTATGCCCTGGGCTCCGATACTGGGGGTAGTATCCGCCAGCCGGCCGGTTTCTGCAGCGTTACCGGTCTGAAACCGACCTACGGCCGGGTAAGCCGCTACGGTCTGGTTGCCTTTGCCAGCTCCCTTGACCAGATTGGGCCACTAGCGCAGGATGTCGCCGACTGCGCCCTGGTGCTGGGCGCCATCGCCGGTTATGACCCCAGGGACTCTACCTCGGTTCCCTATCCGGCGCCGGACTACACGCAGTGCCTCACGGACGACCTCAGCGGCCTCCGCCTCGGCGTGCCCAGGGAGTACTTCGTCGAGGGGATGCAGCCCGAGGTGGCCGAGGTGGTAAGAACCGCCGTCACCCGGCTTGAGGAGCTCGGCGCCAGCATAGACTGGGAGGTATCGCTGCCCCACACCCCCTACGCCCTGGCAGCCTACTATATCATCGCCCCCTCGGAGGCGTCGGCCAACCTGGCCCGCTACGACGGGGTGAAGTACGGCTTTTCCTATCAGGAGACCGATAACATGTGGCAGGCAATGGAAAAGACCCGCCAGTACGGCTTCGGCCCCGAGGTAAAGAGGCGTATCATGCTGGGAACCTATGCCCTGTCCGCCGGCTACTACGACGCCTGGTATCTTAAAGCCCAGAAGGTACGCACCCTGATAAGACAGGAGTTCGACCGGGCCTTCAGCCGGTTCGATGCCCTGGTCACCCCGACCTCGCCCACCGTCCCCTTCAAGATAGGGGAGAAGATGGACGACCCGCTGCGGATGTACCTGAGCGACGTCTGTACCCTGCCCATAAATATCGCCGGGCTGCCGGCGGTCTCCATCCCGGCCGGCTTTGCCGACGGGCTGCCCGTCGGGATGCAGATTATCGGTAAGCCCTTCGCTGAAGAGACCATCCTGAAAATCGCCCACGCCTTCCAGCAGGCCACCGACTGGCACAAGAGAAAGCCAGAGATTTAAGGTTAAGGGGGAGGGTTACCTCCTATTTAGTTATGCGCTATAATAGAAACATCAATAATATAGATATTTCGGGGGGAGGATAAAGCTAATGCCCTTTCAGCCGACTATGACGCTCCCGGCGTATGTTCTGGGGGATGCCTTGAAGGATGCGGTGGGTTGGTCGCCGTCCCTGCTGGGCCTGGTGAAATTCGGCGGACTCAAGCTCGGCTTCCTTAAGTTCATGGAGCTTTGCTTCAACGGCTACATTAAGGGGGTGGCCATGGGGTATACCTTCCGGGATAAATACGATTTACTGCTCTCGACCATGGTTAAACCGGGTAAGATTGCGGAACGCGACGTATACCTCCGCGACCTGGCCCAGAAACGAATCGAGTCGTATGGTGAAGAGGCGACCTCCGTGGTTGATTTCGTCCTCACCACCGAGCTGGCTAAGGATGAGCTTAGTTTTGACGGTTTTCTGGAACGGGCCAAGAAAAAGATAGGTATAGACCCCGCCGCCTCCAGAATCAAGCTCGACTTCGAGGAGGGGACGGCATTCGGGGCTCAATACCCGGACATGGTTACCAGGCTAATCTCGGCGGAGGGCAGGGCGTCTTCCCTGGATTGGGAGAAGGCCAGGCTCATGGGGCTTGATTTTAATCTCAGGTCTCAGGAGCTGGACCTGGACTTCCTCAAGAGGTGGGCGAGACATCATCTGGGGATGTACTGCCGGGCATACTTCCCCGAGCTGGTAGGCCCCATGGATCTCTAGAGTGCTCTACCTGGAAAGCATGGGAGGTGAGGAGGCCGTTTTGGAGGAACTCGAGGTTGGCTGCTATTCGGGGCATACCTATGCCGAGCGCCCGCAGTCCTTCGTCTGGCGGGGCGAGCCGTATGAGATAACGAAGGTAGAAAAGGCCTGGCAGGAGCCGGGCAGGCGGTGTTTTCAGGTCAGCACCGGTGATAACAGGCTGTTTCAGCTTTGCTATAATGAAGTCCAGCGCCAGTGGTCGCTAGTCGAGCTGTTAGGGGGCCGAAATGTTAAAGGAAATCCTTAAGATACTGGAAAGTGACGCCCGGACGACTACCAGGCAGATAGCCGCCATGACCGGCACGTCGAGCGCCGAGGTGGCCCGGTTGGTAAAGCAGGCCCGGGAGGACCGGGTTATCCTGAAGTACAAGGCGGTGGTCAACTGGGATAAGGTGGAGGACGAACAGGTCTGGGCCCTGATAGATGTCAAGGTGACGCCGCAGAAGGATGTCGGCTTTGACTCCATAGCCGAGCGTGTCTATCGCTTCCCCCAGGCCCGCTCCGTTTACCT
>CAZXVG010000164.1:0-3033 GCA_964644205.1 uncultured Dehalococcoidales bacterium
TTATCTCCCGCTCGCTGGTATCCCGCTTGACCCCTAAAATATCGTAGTAATCCTTCTTAGCCATATCCTCCCTCAGCTAGCTACCTAATTATTATAAGGCCTTTTCCCGGATATGTCAATCAAAAATTAACTATTCTAATAAGTCTATGGTAAGCTACTTGATAAATATTTACTAATGACGGCTGAGGGGGGAGCCGCCCCGGCAAGCAAAGAGACGAGCAAGGAGAAATGAGGGCTCTAAGCGCTCCCTCAGCTGCCGCCCTCTTTTCAAACTGACCCAAAACTCTTCCGCCACCGAACTTGACAAAACAAAAAATTAGTAGTAGAATAATCATTTGTATCATGCCTCTTATTAGGTCTCACCTTCAATATACCTTCGTGGCTACTGGTCTTATTTGCTTTGGTACTATATGATACACAGATTTCGTGTCCCCGTTTGATAAGGAGTTAGGCGTAATATGGCTGCTATTGTACCGCACACTAAAGACACCTCACCTGTATCCAGAAAATCCTATGCTAAGCTACCCCATGTACTCGACGTACCCAATCTAATCGAAGTCCAGCTCAGCTCCTTCCGTAGCTTTCAGGAAGAAGGGCTGAAGCGTCTGCTCGAGGAGATATCCCCGATAAAGGACTTCACGGGTAACCGGCTCGAACTCAGCTTTATAGACTACGAGTTCCGCACCCCCCGCCACTCCGAGGAGGAGTGCCGCCACCGCGACCTGACCTACTCGACCCAGCTCTACGTCAGAGCCAGGCTGCTGGTCAAAGCCACCGGGGAAATCAAGGAGGAAGACCTCTTCTTCGGCAGCCTGCCCCTGATGACGGCCAGAGGCACCTTCATTACCAGTGGCGCCGAACGGGTCGTCGTCAGCCAATTGCTTCGCTCCCCGGGCGTCTTCTTCACCCTGGTGGAGGACGCCACCAGCGGCCGGGACCTGTGCAGCGCCAAGCTAATCCCCACTCACGGGGCCTGGCTTGAGGTCGAAACCAACAACCGGGACGTAATCTCGGCCAAGATAGACGGGAAACGGAGAATACCGGTCACCACCCTGCTCCGCGCCATCGGCTACGGCAGCGACGAAGAGCTGCTCGGGCTGTTCTCCGGGGATGACACCTCGGAGGAGCACCAGTTTATCCGCTCGACCATAGACCGTGACCCCCTAATTAGGAACCAGTCCGATGCTCTGCTCGACATCTACAAGCGGCTCAGACCCGGGGAGCCAATCACCATTGACAACGCCGAGAAGCTGATGAAGAACCTCTTTTTCACCCCGCAGCGCTATGACCTGGGAGAGGTAGGCCGCCACAAGCTCAACATGCGGCTCGGGCTGGACGACGCCAAGCAGAAGCGGGTCCTGGACGAAGAGGACGTCGTTGAGATAGTCCGCCGCATTATTATGATTAATAACGGTAATGACACTGATGACGACATAGACCACCTGGGCAACCGGCGGGTATGCACCGTCGGCGAGCTGATTCAGAACCAGTTCCGCATCGGCCTACTGCGCCTGGAAAGAATCGTCAGGGAACGGATGAGCATCATCAGCACCGAGCAGGTCACCCCCAGCGCCCTGGTCAACATCCGCCCCATAGTGGCCGCCATCCGGGAGTTCTTCGGCAGCTCGCAACTATCACAGTTCATGGACCAGACCAACCCTCTGGCCGAGCTAACTCACAAGCGCCGCCTCTCCGCCATGGGGCCGGGGGGCCTCTCCCGAGAGCGCGCCGGCTTCGAGGTGCGCGACGTCCACTTCTCCCACTACGGGAGAATCTGTCCCATTGAGACCCCGGAAGGTCCCAATATCGGGCTTATCGGCTCGCTGGCCACCTACAGCCGAATCAACCACTACGGCTTTATCGAGACGCCCTACCGCCGGGTCTTCAGCGAGCTACCCAGCCAGGACGATAAGCTCACCGGCAGGATAAGCCGCGAGGACATAGTCGACGAGCAGGGTAAGACCATCGCCGAGGCGGGGACCACCATTACCCCCGAGCTGGCCGCCCAGATAGCCAAATTACCGCCGAGAAACATAAAGGTAAAGCCCTTTGTCTCCACCGATATCGTCTACCTGACCGCTAACCAGGAAGATAAATACACCATCGCCCAGGCCAACTCCAAGCTCGACCCGGACTATCAATTCGTCGACGACAAGGTTGAAGCCCGGCTGGCCGACCGCTATCTGTTAATCTCCCCGGAAGAGATTGAGTTTATGGACGTATCGCCCAAGCAGATAGTCAGTGTGGCCACCGCCCTGATACCCTTCCTGGAGCATAACGACGCCAACCGGGCCCTGATGGGCTCCAACATGCAACGGCAGGCTGTGCCCCTGCTGCGCCCCGAAGCCCCTCTGGTGGCCACCGGCATGGAAGCCGAAGCCGCCAGGTACAGTGGCGAGGTGCTCGCCGCCCGTAACGCCGGGGTAGTCACCTCGGTTGACGGTTCGCAGATAGTCGTCAAGAGAGACGACGGCGATGAGGACGTATACCCCCTGATGAAATTCGTGCGCACCAATCAGGGAACCTGTATCAACCAGAGCCCGGCAGTCGATAAGGGCGACCGCATCGAAGTGGGGCAGATAATCGCCAACGGCTCGTCCACCGACCGCGGTGAGCTGGCCCTGGGGCAGAATGTGCGGGTCGCCTTCATGAGCTGGGGGGGCTACAACTATGAGGACGCCATCATCATCAGCAGCCGCCTGGTCAGGGAGGACAAGTTTACCTCGATTCACATCTCCAAGCACGAGATAGAGGCCCGGGATACCAAGCTGGGTCCGGAAGAGATTACCCGGGATATCCCCAACGTGGGCGAGGAAAGCCTGCGTGAGCTCGACGAAGAGGGTATTATCCGCATCGGGGCCGAGGTCGGCCCGGGCGACATCCTGGTCGGCAAGATTACCCCGAAGGGCGAAACCGAGCTGTCCGCCGAAGAGAAGCTGCTGCGCGCCATCTTCGGAGAGAAGGCGCGCGAGGTGAAGGACACCTCGCTGCGTATGCCTCACGGCGAGTGGGGTGAAGTAGTCAATGTCAAGG
>CAZXVG010000165.1:0-2143 GCA_964644205.1 uncultured Dehalococcoidales bacterium
GAAAGGCTGTCGATATCGATTTCGTAGCCCCGGGACTTGGCGACATCCATCATGTTGAGGGCGACCACCAGCCTGGCTTCCAGCTCCAATAGTTGCACGGTGAGGTAGAGGTTCCGCTCCAGATTCGACGCGTCGACGACATCGACCACCACGTCGGGGCTGCCTTCCAGGATGAAATTACGCGCCACCACCTCATCGGGGGAATAGGCGCTCAGGCTGTAGACCCCGGGCAAATCCACCACCCTGACCTCATACCCCTGGTAGTGGTAGCTGCCCTCTTTTTTCTCCACGGTTACCCCGGGCCAGTTCCCCACGTGCTGACGGGAGCCGGTGAGATTGTTGAACACCGTGGTCTTCCCCGAGTTGGGGTTTCCCGCCAGGGCAATGGTAATCTTCTTAGCCACCGGCCTTCTCCACCATGACCCGGTGCGCCACGCCAACGCCCAGCATCAGCCTTGAGCCCCTGATATCAATCAGGATGGGGCCGGCCCCGTCCCCCCTGATAACTTTAAGCACCGTCCCCGGGGTTAAACCCATATCCGCCAGCCGCCGGGACAGCCCGCAGCCGGCCTGGACATAAGCCACCGTCACCGCCTCACCCGGCGGCACCATGGCTAGGGGCATACGATAATTTGCCATCTAGGCCACCTCCACAAAGACACCGGCCGCCTCGTGTTTGCGCAGCGACAGCTGATAGCCCCGGAGCCTAATCCATATCGGGTCTCCCAGGGGCGCTATCCGCTCCACCGCCACCACCGCCCGGGGGGTAACCCCCATGTCCAGGAGGCGCCGGCGCACCTGACCGTCGCCGGCTATCCGGCTTACGCTGCCCTTCTCTCCGACCTGCATCTCACCCAGGGACTTTTCTGTCATATCGTTTTCCCTTCTACGTTAAGCCAGGCCCCAAAGCCCCGGCCAAGCAGCGCCCCGGACCGCTAAGGGCCTACTTCCTCTTCCGGCGGCACTCGGGGCAGTAGCCGGTCATGTGAACCTCGACGCTGGTGACCTCGAAGCCCTTTTCGCGGGCTATCTCCTGCCTCAGCTGGCTACTCAGCTGGCAACCGAACTCCACAATCTTGCCGCAGCCGAGACACACCAGGTGGTGGTGCTCCGCCGCAGGCTTGGCCTCGTAGTGATGGTGGGACTCATCAAAGTGTAGCTCCTTAACCAGCCCCAGCTTCTTGAGCGCCTGCAGGTTCCGGTAGACCGTGGACAGGCTGATACTCGGCTGCCTCTCCCGGGCCAGGCGATAGACCTCGTCGGCATCCAGGTGACCGCTGCCCTGATTGATGATTTCCAGAATCAGGGCCCGCTGGCTGGTCAGTCTGAAGCCGGCCGACCGTAGCGCCTTATGCTCCCTTTTTAGCGACCTTTCTTGTGTAACCATTCTACCTATTGCAAATGCTTATTATTTGCAATAAAAGCATAGCACACGGATAACCGGCTGTCAAGCTTCTTACCACGGCCTGGGGGGATAAACCTTCCCCGGTCCCAAAGGCTAGGATCTAAGGAGCCTTTCTATATCGGGGATAGCCCGCCGGGCGGCGCGCTCCCCCCGAAGGATACACTCACGGGCGCGGTTAAAGCTATCGGGGCGGATGTGGGCCACGTCGGGGGCAATGGTGATGTCAGCCTCGCGGATTCCCCCCAGCGCCGCCTGATAACCTATGATGTATATCATCCGCACCAGGACACTGAGGATGTTGGGCTCTTTGGGTCTTACGGCACCGGCGGCATCCGCCGGCTTCAGCCGGTCACCGATATAGGGCACCACGCTCACGGCGATAACCACCTCGGCTCCCATCTCCCGGAGTATGCGCACCGGTATCGGGTTGACCAGCCCCCCGTCAACCAGATACCGCCCCCCGAGCCTGGTGGGGGTGAATATCACCGGCATGGAGGCGCTGGCCCTCACCGCGGCCACCACCGAGCCCTGTTTCATAACCACCTCTTGCCCGGTCTCGATATCGGTAGCCACGCAGGCAAAGGGTATCCTGAGGTCCTTGAAGTGCACATCGCCGATAACCGACTTAAGCCAGCCGGTAATCCGCTTACCCTTGATGAAGCCCCTGGTCGGTATGGTAAAGTCGGCCAGGGAGAGCATCTGGCGCCGGTTAAGGCCGGATACCGCCCTTCTTATCTC
>CAZXVG010000165.1:2153-3008 GCA_964644205.1 uncultured Dehalococcoidales bacterium
TCGCTGATGTCCCGGCCGGCGGCGTAAGCAGCCCCGACGATAGCCCCGATGCTGGTGCCGGCAACCAGGTCAACGGGGATGCCCCGCTGCTCCAGAACCGCCAGCACCCCGACGTGCGCCAACCCGCGGGCCGCCCCGCTGCCCAGCGCCAGCCCCACCCTTTTCCGGCCCAGTTCTCTAGTCCCAGAGCTCTTCAATATCCTGCTCAGCCTCCGCGGCGGGGCTGAAGTCCCGGTACGACTCAGCCGAACCGTATTCCCGGGTACGGATGACCACCGGCATGGGCACCGCATGGCCAAAGATGAGCGCCTGCTGCCGGGACTCAAGTCGGGAAAGCACCGACCTGAGCTCGCTCTTACCGGATACCCCGGCCAGGACGCTGTCGATATCCCGCTCGTTGTCCAGGAGGCAGGTTATCTTGGTGCCCATCTGCGACATGACCTCGTCGTCAATACCGCTGGGGCGCTGGTCAATCACCAGCAGGGTGACGTTATACTTACGCATCTCGCGGGCGATGGTGCCGAAGATGGTCTGAGAAGCTACCCCGGGGTTCAGAAAGCGGTGCGCTTCCTCGATGGTAATTACCAGGGGGACGGGCCGGGCGCTATCCTCGCCCATGGCCTTCTCCATCTTCTCGCGGTACTTGCCGTGGATGCGGCGGGTAAGCAGGTTAGCCACCAGAATATAGGCCGTGACATCCGTATAGCGGCCGAACTCCAGGACGACGTTAATGCCCCGCTCCAGGTATTCCAGAATGCGGCCCACGGCACTCTCCGGGGCCTGTGCCTCCAGGAAGGGCAGCCGGCTGATGGTGGCCAGCCCGCGCCTCAGGTTCTGGAAGGTGCTCTCGTGGAT
>CAZXVG010000166.1:0-2944 GCA_964644205.1 uncultured Dehalococcoidales bacterium
CGTATCCGAGTCAAGGGGGAGTGGGCCGAGGCCAGGGGCGAGAAGTTCGACGCCGTCGGCTCGCTAATCTACGGGCTGTCCCTGGTCGCCATGATATGCGGCTTCTCCCTGCTGCCGCAGAGGCTGGGGATAGGGCTGTTAGCCGCCGGCGTCTCCGGGATTTTCGCCTTCGTCCGCCAGCAAACCGGAGCAAAATTCCCCCTCCTCGACGTGCAACTCTTTAAGAAGAACCGCGTCTTCGCCTTTTCCAATCTGGCCCTGCTTCTGAACTACAGCGCCGCCTTTGCCGTGAGCCTCCTGATGAGCCTCTATCTCCAGTACATCAAAGGGCTCAGCCCCCAGGATGCGGGTCTGACTCTGGTGGTCATGCCTGCTGTTCAGGCCAGCCTGTCGCCGCTGGCGGGTCGGCTCTCCGACCGGATTGAACCGCGCATACTGGCTTCGATAGGCATGGGGCTAATCACCGTCGGCCTGGCCCTTTTTTCCTTTCTCAGCGAAGACACAAGCTGGGGGTTCATCATCGGCGGCCTGGTCGTCGTCGGCTCCGGCTTTGGCCTCTTCGCCTCCCCCAACACCAACTCCATCATGAGCTCCGTGCGGCAGAGGCTCTACGGGGTAGCCTCGGCGACCCTGGCCACCATGCGCCAGGTCGGCATGATGTTCAGTGTCGGCATCGCCATGCTGGTCCTGGCCGTTTACCTGGGGAGGGTGGAAATCACCCCCCAGTACCACCCCCTGTTCCTGCAGAGCACCAGAACCGCCTTCACCATCTTTACCATCCTCTGCTCCGTGGGCATCTTTGCCTCGCTGGCCAGGGGTAACACCCGGCAAAAACACCCGTCGGGATAAGAGCCTACCCGATTTTACACACATTCTCCGCTTAGGCTATACTTAAAATGTATCTCAGCCGTGGTGGAGCCGGTGACGAGTTTCAAAGAGCTCATAAAGAAGTGCCAGCAGTACCTTCCTGCCGACAAGGTGGCAGCCATCGAGCGCGCCTATGATTTTGCCCGCCAGGCGCACCAGGGTCAGTTCCGGGAATCAGGGGAACCCTACGTAGAGCATCCGTTGCAGACCGCCCTGATTCTGGCCGAGCTTCAGCTTGATGCCAACTCGATAGTCGCCGCCCTGCTGCACGACATCCCCGAAAACTGCGGCGTCCCCATCGCCGAGATTCAGGCTGCCTTCGGCGACGAGGTCGCCAAGCTGGTCGACGGCACCACCAAGCTGGGCCGGCTCTCCCTGTCCGGAGAAGCCGCGGCGGCCACGGAAACCCAGATGGAGAACCTGAGAAAGATGCTGGTGGCCATGGCCGAAGACCTGCGCGTGGTCTTCATCAAGCTGGCCGACCGGCTGCATAACATGCGCACCCTGCAGGCGCTCTCGCCGGAGAAACAGCATCGTATTGCTCAGGAGACGCTGGAGATATACGCCCCGCTGTCCCACCGCCTGGGAATATGGGAGCTGAAATGGCAGCTGGAGGACCTCTCCTTCCGCTACCTGGAGCCGGAGAAGTACAAGAAGGTGGCCCGGCTGATTGCGGCCCGCCGCGACCAGCGGGAGCGGTTGATTAGCCGGGTGCTAGGGACGCTGGAGACGGAATTCGACAAGGTGGGCCTGAAAGCCGAGATATCGGGTCGCCCCAAGCACATCTACAGCATCTATCAGAAGATGGAGAAATACTCCGCCCTGGGCAAAAACTTCGACGACATTCACGACCTACTCGCCCTGCGCGTCCTGGTGGCCACGGTGCCCGACTGTTACAGCGCCGTCGGTATTATCCACAGCCTGTGGCACCCCCTGCCCGGCGAGTTTAACGACTACATCGCCAATCCCAAGCCGAACGGCTATCAGTCCCTGCACACCACGGTCATGTACGAGGCAACCCCCCTGGAAATGCAGATACGTACCCACGAGATGCACCATACCGACGAGTACGGGATGGCCGCTCACTGGCGCTATAAGGAGGGCGACCGGCAGGACCTAAGGTTTGAGGAGCGGATTAGCTGGCTGAGGCAGCTGATTGAGTGGCACCGGGAGCTATCGGGAACGGAGGAGTTCCTGGAATCGGTCAAGACCGATATCTTTATCGACCAGGTCTTTGTTTACACCCCCAAGGGTGAGATTAAGGACCTGCCCAAAGGCGCCACGCCCCTGGACTTTGCCTACCGGATTCACACCGAGCTGGGACACCGCTGTATCGGCGCCAAGGTAAACGGCAGTCTGGTATCGCTGAACTATCAGCTGAAAAACGGCGACATCGTCGAGATTATGTCATCCAAGCTGGACAAGGCGCCGAGCCGGGACTGGCTGAACCCGCAGCTGGGCTATGTCAGAACCTCTCACTCCCGGGAGAAGATACGGCAGTGGTTCCGGAAACAGGAACGGGCGGATAACATAGAGCACGGTCGGGGAATCCTGGATAAGGAGCTGCGGCGTCTGGGCATCAGGCTTAGCGAGCGTGAGGAGCTGGCCAAGTTGTTTAAGTACGAAAGTGTGGATGATTTTCTGGCGGCCATCGGCTACGGCGGCGTCTCCACGCACCAGATTGCGGCCAAGCTGACCACCCAGCCGGAACCCCAGAAGACGGTGTCCGGGGCCACCCTGCCCCAGCAGGCGATATCGTCAATCAAGGTGCTCGGGGTCGGCGACATGCTCGCCCACCTGGCCCAGTGCTGTCATCCGGTGCCGGGCGATGATATCATTGGCTATGTCACCCGCAGCCGCGGGGTATCAATACACCGCCGGGATTGTTATAATATAGTCAACGAGGATGAAAAGGAGCGGCTCGTCCCGGTGGAGTGGGGCGACAGCGACGCCCTGTACCCGGTCAACATTCATGTCGAGTCCTGGGACAGGGTGGGGCTCATGCGCGATATCACCACTATCGTGGCCGAGGAGAAGCTTAACATCACGGCGGCAAGCTCTATCAGCCACGACGACC
>CAZXVG010000167.1:0-2926 GCA_964644205.1 uncultured Dehalococcoidales bacterium
TCTCGGGTCCAGCCGGGAACATGCCCCCCTGGTCATCAAGATGGTCGGGGTAAGGGCGATACTGGCTAAATCGGTAGCCCGCATCTTCTTCAGGAACGCCATAAACCTGGGGCTCCCGGTCTTGATATGCGATACCGATAAGATTAGCGACGGCGACGAGCTCGAGATTGACCTCAAGGCGGGCGTTATCCGGGACATAAGCAGCGGCATAAAGCTCGGCTTCAGTAAAATCCCGGAGATAATGCTCCGTATCCTCGACGACGGCGGGCTCCTGGCCTACCTCGAGAAGCACGGCGACCTGAGATTATAGACCTGCCACCGAAAAGCTAACGAAGAAAGGGAACCAATGACTCACCAGATAACACTCATCCCCGGCGACGGTATCGGCCCTGAGATTACCGAGGCGACGCGGCGGGTACTAGAAGCCACCGGGGTTGCCTTTGACTGGGAGCTTGCCTATGTGGGTAAGACAGCCCAGGAGATGTTCGGCAGCGTACTACCCGAGTCGGTGCTTGAATCTATCAGGAAGAACAGGGTCGCCCTCAAGGGGCCGGTGACCACCCCGGTCGGTTCGGGATTCAGAAGCGTCAACGTCGGTCTGCGTAAGGGCCTGGGGCTCTATGCCTGTCTGCGTCCGGCCAAGGCCTATCCCGGCGTCCCCTCGGTGTACAGTGGGGTAGACCTGGTAGTGGTCCGGGAGAATCTGGAAGACCTCTACAGCGGTATCGAGTTCGAGAGGGGCACCACCGAGGCAGCCAGGCTGATAGAGCTCGTCTCCGAAACCAGGGGCGAGAACCTGGGAAGTGACTCGGGGGTCAGCCTCAAGGTAATCTCCGAGACCGCCAGCCGCCGCATTGTCAGGTTCGCTTTCGAATATGCCCGCGCCAACCAACGCCGCAAGGTAACCGCAGTGCACAAAGCCAACATCATGAAGTTTTCCGACGGGCTGTTTCTCTCGGTAGCCCGCGAGGTCGCCGGAGACTACCCGGATATCGAGTTTGAGGACAGAATCGTGGACAACATGTGTATGCAGCTGGTACAGAAGCCGGACCGCTACGACGTGCTGGTAGCCCCCAATCTCTACGGCGACCTCCTCTCCGACCTGTGTGCCGGGCTAATCGGGGGGCTGGGTCTGGCCCCGGGCGCCAATCTGAGCGACGAACTGGCCATCTTCGAGCCGACACACGGCAGCGCCCCTAAGTATACCGGAATGAATAAGGTAAACCCCATGGCCATGATGCTCTCCGGGGTCATGATGCTCCGCCACCTCGGCGAAACGGAGAGCGCCGCTAGACTGGAGGCAGCCATAGCCGGGGTCATCGCCGAAGGTAAGCACGTCACCTACGACCTCAAGCCGGAGGCGCCCGAAAAGGCAGCCGGCACCTCGCAGGTAGCCGATGCCGTAATCGCCAGGCTCGGTAGTTAGCCGGTCTGGCCGCCTCCACCCAGCAACGCCGAAGACTATTTTTTCTACTCGAGGCTAGGCTTTGTGCTATAATAAATTATGTTTCACCTGGCAATCAGTCAGGCCAGAAGCGGTGATGAATGACAGGGGGAATTCATGAGCAAGATCTACATTATAGATGTAACCAACCGGGATGGCGTTCAAACAGCCAAGCTCGGTCTTTCCAAGCTGGAGAAGACCCTAATAAACATCTACCTGAACGAGATGGGTGTCTTCCAGTCGGAGTTCGGCTTCCCCACCACGCGCCACGAGTCCCTTTATCTCCAGGCTAACCTGGAGCTGGCTAAGATGGGCGTGCTAAAGCCGATTCACCTGGCAGGCTGGGTAAGGGCCATAGCCGACGACGTTACCAAGACCTTTGACATGGTGCCGGATATTAAACACCTCAACCTGTCTATTTCCACCTCAGACCAGATGATAACCGGTAAGTTCAGGGGCAAGAAGACGAAAGACGACATTATAGAAATGATGGTTGAGGCCGTCGATACCGCTAAAGCCCGCGGCGCCGAGACCATCGGGGTGAACGCCGAAGACGCCTCCCGTACCGACCAGGACTTCCTGGTCAGGTTCGCTATCGCCGCCAGAGAGCACGGCGCCGACCGGTTCCGGTACTGCGACACCCTGGGCTATGACAACCCGTTCAGCATCTACGAAGCGGTAAAGAAGTTGGCTGAGTCCACGGGAATACCCATCGAGCTCCACTGCCACGGCGACCTGGGCATGGCGGTGGCCAACTCTCTGGCCGGAGCCAAAGGCGCCATGGAGGGGGGCCAGGACGCCTATATCAACACCACCGTCAATGGCATCGGGGAAAGATGCGGCAATGCTGACCTGGTGGCGGTGGTGTTAGCTATCACCAAGTCCAAGAGATTCGCCGATAAATACCAGCTCGGCCAGCCCATTGACCTGTCTAAGGCCTGGAAGACAGCCAAGTTCACCAGCTACGCCTTTGATGTGCCCATTCCCATAAACCAGCCCGGGGTCGGCCCCAATGCCTTCGCCCATGCCTCCGGCATCCATGCCGACGGTGTCCTCAAAGACCCCGAAAACTACGAACTCTATAACTTTGAGGAACTGGGCAGGGGAGACCCTGACCTGGTCGAGACCGGCCGGGAAATCTGTACCGGACAGTACAGCGGCATATCCGGCTTCCGGCACGTGATGGGCCAACTAGAGGGCAAGGCAGCGGTGACCTTTGCCAGTGCCGAGGAGGCTTACCGGGTTCTGGAACTAGTGCGCTACGCCAATGTTGAGTCGCACAAGCCGCTGGTTGAGGACGAGCTAATATTCATCGCCAGGTATCCGGAAATCGCTAAGAAGCTGCTCACCATGAGGCCTCTAGACTACCAGGATTGACCCCAGCCTCCGGAGACCATATAATCTAAAAACCAAAGCCTTTCCACACCGGGCTCGTAGCTCAGCGGCAGAGCGGTCGGCTCATAACCGATTGGTCGTAGGTTC
>CAZXVG010000168.1:0-2900 GCA_964644205.1 uncultured Dehalococcoidales bacterium
TCAGGCTTAAGGATTTCCCGGTCGCAGTGTACGATTTTGACCACGATGTCTTTGATGGTGTCTTCAACAGCTGACATAATAACTCCTTTCACAAATTAATATGTTCTCTTATCTTGGCTAATTCCGCCTTTTGAAGGTTTATCACATCACTCTCCACGGCTTTCCTGGCGTTTTCCAGGGCCTTAACCACCTGCGGGGCCCGGCTGTGGCCGTGCATCTTGAGCACCACCCCGTCGATTCCCCAGATGAGCCCGCCCCCGATGCTGTTGGGTGAGGCCAGCGAGGCGATGGCGTTCTTGCTCTTACTCTTTATCAGTTGATTTATTATGGGGTACTTCTTCAGCTTGTCCAGGAAGTAGTTGGCCACCATCTGGCCTCCGCTCTCGCTGAGCTTGAAGAGGCAGTTGCCGGCGAAGGCGTCGCAGACGATGACATTGGCCTCGCCGGTAAGAATGGCGTGGCCTTCTACATTACCGATGAAGTTCAGGCCGCTCTTTTTGAGCAGGGGGTAGGCCTCCCTGACCAGATGGTTTCCCTTGCTTTCCTCCACGCCGACGTTGAGCAGGGCTACCGTCGGCTCGGGGATACCGAGAAACGTCCGCGCATAGACAGTCCCGATGACGGCAAAGGTCAGCAGGTGTCGCGGCTTGCAGTCCATGTTCACCCCGAGGTCAAAGATGGCTGTCTCGGGGGCCAGGGTGGAGAGGACGCCGCCAATCACCGGGCGGTCTATCCCCGGTATCGTCCCCAGATACTGCAGGGCGCTGGTGACCAGCGAGCCGGTAGCGGTCGCCCCCACCATGGCGCTTGCCTCGCCCGACTTCACCAGCTTGGTGGCGATGGCTACCGATGAGTTGGGCTTGCGGCGGACGGCTAGGGCCGGGTTCTCCCCTTCCTTGATGAAGAAATCGGCGTCTACGCAGCGGATAGGCAGACCGGAGACGTCATGTTTGGCCAGCTCTTCCTCAAGGGTTTTGAGCGGGCCGACCAGAATAAGCTCCAGGTCGCCCTTTTCCGCGGCGCTTACGGCCCCGGCGACTATTTCCTGAGGAGCAAAGTCGCCGCCCATGGCGTCAATAGCTATGCTTACTCTTGGCTTAGGCTCAGTCATAAACCGTCTCCCCTTCTCCCTCTCTGACCCGGTCACTGAAGTCTGACAACCGACCCGCCGCTGATAACCACCTCCCCGTTCTGGTTGCGGCACTCAAAGCTGCAGTTCACGTATGGGATATCCTCTTTGTACTCGATGGAGTCAATCTGGCCGCTTGCGGTTATGGTATCCTGGGGACGGGCCGCTGCTTTGAAGCGGATGGAAAGCTTGCCTCCCTTGAGCCAGCTCTGGCCGAAGGCCTGGGTCATCATCTCCGAGGCATAGGCGAGGATAAGCATGCCGTGGGCGATAGTCCCCCCGAGGGGGGTCTTAGCGGCGAAGGCTTCGTCGACGTGTATCGGGTTGAAATCGCCGCTGGCCTCGGCATAGAGATTAATCTTCTGCTGAGTTACGTGCTTACTAACCGAGGGCAGGCTATCACCCTGGTGAATATCTTGTAGATTCGGTTTCTCTTTCAAATCAGGGATTCCCCTTTTAAGTTCCTAGCCCGGTGCGGCGATGGTGGCCTTCCCCGATAGCACCGGCTCTCCGCCTTCATCCAGGACTCTTATCTCGAGTATGACCAGGTTCAGGCTGCCCCGCGCCAGCTTCTGGGCTATCCTGCCGCGGCAGCTTACCCTGGAGCCGATGGGCACTGGCTTGAGGAATTCAAGCTCCTGAGAGGCGTGTATCGAGCCCGGGGGGACGGTGAAGGACTGCGCCAGCGCCGTCATGGCACAGGCGGCTATAGCCAGGGGAGGTACGAGTCTCAGTGCCATGAAATCGGCTGACTCGTCCACCGCTTCCAGATACTTGGCGACGATTGACTCACTCAGTTCGTAACTGGTTGCTGGAAACTCGAAACCTGCTGGTAACTCTTTAAAGCTCAGGGGCGAGCTATTCTCTTTTTCCTTCATGCACAAGTTCTGGCAAGCTACAGGATACTCCCTGTCAGGACTTGCCAGCCTGTTGGATTTTCTTGTAAATATAAACTACATCGAGCCTCGATGTCAAGTGCTTGCCGGATAACCGGCTCTCTCGCGGTGATTATCGCCGGGGGCTATCGCCAGCGCCGCGCGTGGGCCTCTTTCAGCCACTCAAGGCGTTGCTGGAAGGCTGGCGAGGCGATGTCTTGGTTAGCCAGCACCAGGGCGTTTTCTTTGTTGTCGGTGTAGTAGCCCGGGCGTATGTGTAGCTGGTTGAGGCCGTACTTGCGGTACAGGCCCTGAGCGGCGGTATTGGAAGCCCGCACCTCCAGGGTGACCAGGTGGCCCCCCAGCTTCAGGGCCAGGTCAATCATGGAGATGAGCAGCATCTCGCCTATTCCCCGGCGGCGGTGGCTCTTACGCACGGCGATATTGGTTATGTGGGCCTCGCTAGCCATCATCCAGAAGCCGGCGAAGCCGATGATGTACTGCCCCCGGTTAGTCTCCGAAGCCTTGCCGCCCCCGGGGTTCTTTACCTCATGGGCGACGATATAGTGGGCCAGCTTGGTCCCCAACTCGCGCTCGTAGTTCGCTGGCGGCCACATGGTGGGGAAGGCTTCTTGGTCAATCTCGGTGACCTGGCCTACGTCCTCGTTACGCATCGGGCGCACGCAGTAAGGCAACCGGCTGTTCCCCCGCTAAGGCTTAGATTTCCGGGTTATTTTAGCACATTCCGGGCGGGTAGCAACATAACTATCCGGCCATCACCGGCGGTAATTATTAAGGAATTATTAATAGTACTTAATAATTCGCCTATCTTTTTAGCACTTCTTCCGTTATAATTTATGCACAGGGTAATGCCCAGATTACCGGTAAGAAACGGG
>CAZXVG010000169.1:0-2893 GCA_964644205.1 uncultured Dehalococcoidales bacterium
GATGCTGGTCTGGCTGGGTGAAGCACCCATCAACTCATATACCAGCCGCCGTTAACGTTGATGGTTTGCCCAGTGATATATCCGTTGCGAGCTAGCATAACTGCGACCTCGGCAACCTCACCAACAGCGCCGAACCGTCCTACGGGGATACGTTCAGGGTGTGCCTTAGGGTTACTGGTCAACATATCTGTAACAATCAGAGCTGGGGCAATAGCGTTGACGGTCACCCCCTCCTTGGCAAGCAAGCTTGCGTAGGAATGTGTCAAGCCTATGATACCTGCCTTGGAGGCAGCGTAGTGGGGACCGACAAGCCCACCCAGTTGAGCGGCTGCGGAGGACAGATTGATAATACGTCCCCATTGCTGAGCACGCATCTTCGGCAGGACTGCCTGAGTAACCAGAAATACCGATTTAAGATTCACAGTAATAAGTTCATCCCAATCTTGCTCGGTTATTTCCTCTATTGGTTGTGGCCGAGCAATAGCCGCGTTGTTAACTAAGATGGTCACCGGTCCAAGTTCAGTTTCGATGGTTCTGATAAGACTAGTTACCTCGCTTGCAATTGAGACATCAGCACGAATCGCCAAAGATTGGCGACCAAGGTCTTCTATTTGTTGGGACACTTGTGTGGCTTCACTGTCGTGCGTTAGGTAGTTGACAACTACGTCGGCCCCGGCCTTTGCCAAAGCCAATGCAATCGCCCGACCGATTCCGCGACTGGATCCAGTTACCAGAGCGATGTTGCCGCCTAACTCGTTCATCGTAACTCCCTCACTATCTATTCGCACTTTTTGGTGCCAAGAAACCGCTGCTCTACCTCTGAGCTACGCTGGCATCTGAATCAAGTAAGATTATAACCCAAGTTAGTGATAAATGACAGCGGTCTTCGCTTGTGCGCGCGGCGAGAAGCGGCTCCCCATTCTACAACAGGGACTTTATCTTATACAGGCCGTCGATAAACTCCAGCAGCACCTCATCCTTGCTCTGGGCGCTGGCCATTCTCTGCTTCCCCTGACTCACGATATCGCTCACGGCTTCCTGGAGCTCAAGTCCGTTTTTAGGCCGCTCCGTTTCCGGCAGCGCTCCGTAACGGTTTCTCTGGAGCTTGAGCATCAGGTCGTGATACCTCTGCTCGGGCTCGGCTGTTTCACGGGTATCGCGGTTTGTGTCGCTAGGTCTATCCCCGGCGTCGGCTGCCAGATTGGGGATGCTGCTGAACCACTTCTCGAGAGAGATTCTGGGACGCCTCAGGTAGCGTGATATCAGACCCGGCCAGCTGCTGGCAGCCTTCATGATGCCCCCCACTCGACGAAGGGCCGCCTCGGCTTGGAACAGCCCGGGTGGTTGGAGAAGGGTAATTCGCTAATTAGATAGCCTGGGAAAGGCACAGAGCCACTCCTACCCTGGGGGTCTGAAGATGCCGTGGATTCCCAGCGACCCTCTTTTGTGCATGTTTCGGACCGTATGCCCTGGCTAGATTCGTGGTAAGCGGATTTTAAGCCATTTGGTCTCGTAGAGTAGCCAGATGAACAGGGCAACCAGGGCGATGATAAGTCCGATAAATCCAGCCGCCATATTGTGCCTCCTCGCTTATGCCATTCTGAAGCGCTACCGCCTAATCGGCTTCGGTGTTCGGTTTCCCGGTAAGGTTGCCATAATACGTGATTACTACTTGTCGCCGGAGGACTGGCAATCGGTTTAGATTATAGTGCCTCGGGATTATGGAGTCAATAACCCTCAAATTGACGCCTAGATTGGCTTGTGTTAGTATTTAATTCAAGTATTCCATCCGCAGTAAAGCCGAGTTCTGTAGTTTAGCTTACTTCCGGCTATCGGTAATCCTGCTTAGTGAGAAGCCATGTCGCTAGAGGAAGCGCTATCCGGGTTATCACCGGACAGGGATATGGTGCTTGCGGTCGGGGTCTTTGACGGCGTCCACCTCGGGCATAAAGCCCTGCTTGCCAAGCTGCGCAAGCGGGCCGGAGAGCTCGGCCTGACGAGCGGCGTGGTCACCTTCGACCCGCACCCGCAGAAGGTGCTCTCCCCCAAGGCCAGGCTGCCCTTCCTCACCGACCTTGCGCAGAGAAAGGCCCTGCTCAAAGACGAGGGCGTTGGCGCCGTTATCGTTCTGCCCTTTACCCGGGAGCTGGCCCGGCTCAGCGCGGCGCAGTTTGTGGGGCTTCTCCGGAGTTACCTGAGACTTAAGGAGTTGGTAATCGGGCCCGACTTTACCCTGGGGCGAAGCCGGGGGGGCAATGCTGATGCGCTCCGTGCCCTGGGTAAGGACATGGGCTTTACGGTAAGTGTCGTCCCTCCGGTAAAGGTAAACGGGGAGGTGGTAAGCAGCACCGCCATCAGAGATGCCCTGGCCGGCGGCGACCTGAAGAGGGTGCGCAGCCTGATAGGGCGTCCTTTCAGCCTGCACGGGAGGGTGGTGCACGGCGACAGCCGGGGAGCCAAGCTGGACTTTCCCACCGCTAACCTGGAGGTAGACCCGGAGCAGGCCCTTCCCGCCGAGGGCGTTTACGCTACTTGGACCGATATCGGTGGGCAGACCTACGAGTCAATGACCAATATCGGCCGGCGGCCTACCTTCGGGGGGCAGCGGGGTGTTGTGGAGGTCTATCTGCTCGGTTACCAGGGCAGCCTCTACGGACAGGAGCTGAAAATTGATATAATGGAGAGGCTGCGGGGTGAGAGGCAGTTTAATACTGTTGAGGCGCTCCAGAGTCAGATAGTCGAGGATATAGAACGGGGCCGGGCGATTTTGAGCGCCGGCGGCAGGAGCTGAGTATATGGCTAGCGAGGGCAGGGTTCCCAACGACAAAGAGCTTGACCGCCTGCTCAGGCGCGGGGTGGCTGAGGTCATTGTCTGGGAGGAGATGGTGGAGCT
>CAZXVG010000170.1:0-2862 GCA_964644205.1 uncultured Dehalococcoidales bacterium
CGATGAAGACCTGGGTCTTGTGCTTGAGGCGGCGGAAGGCTTTACAGTGGATGATACGGTCCCGGTCGCGCTGGAAGGCGGTACGTATCGGGCAGGGCTCTTCCGGCTTCATGCGGCCCCGGCTTAGCTTGCTCCTTACGGCGTGTGGGGATAGCCCTTCCTCTCTTTCTTCGGTTAGCTGGCGAATGTTAAGCCGGTTAATCATTAAGCTTCAGTTTTGCCTCTGCCTTAGCGATTATGCCGCGGGTGGTGCCAATCATATCCGGGCTTACCGAGACTGAGGTAATGCCCCACCCCACCAGCTTTTCGGTAAGTTCGGGGTATACCGAGGGCGCCTGACCGCAGATAGACGAGGTAACCCCCAGGCTCTTGGTCACCTTAATCGCCCTTTCCAGGGCCATCATCACCGCCTCGTCTCTCTCGTCGAACTCCTTGGCCAGGGTGGCGTTGTCCCTGTCGACCCCCAGGATAAGCTGGGTGAGGTCGTTGGAGCCGATGGATATGCCGTCGATACCCACCTTGAGAAACTTCTCCAGAAGGAAGATATTGGAGGGCACCTCGACCATCATCCAGATTTTGAAGTCCTCGGAGCGCGCTAGCCCCTCTTCCCCCATTATCTTTACCGTTTGCGCCAGTTCGTTTACGGTGCGCACAAAGGGAATCATGACCCACAGGTTGGGGTAGTCCTGCCTCACCCTCTTGATGGCGGTGAGCTCCATTTTGAAGACGTCGATGTCCTTGATATAGCGGGCGGCTCCCCGGTAGCCGAGCATGGGGTTTTCCTCCAGCTCTTCGTAGTTCTCGCCGCCGGTAAGTGACCGGTACTCGTTGGTCTTAAAGTCGTTGGTGCGGTAGACCACCGGGCGGGGATTAAAGGCCCGGGCGAAGGTGGTGATGCCCTCGGCGAGCTTATTGATAAACTCGTCGCCCCGGTTCTGGCTGAGCATGTATTTGGGGTGCTCGCCGATATGGGCCATCATGAACTCGGCCCGGAGCAGGCCGACCCCGTCCACGTTGTGAGTGGCCACCCGGTCTACCAGCTCCGGCTGCGCCAGGTTAACGTAGACCTTGGTGCGGGTCCTGATTGATTCCTGGAAGATACTGGAGACGGAGGCGGTTTTTATCCGCCTGGTGACCTTACCTTCGTAGACCTTACCGTGTGAGCCGTCGACGGTGATTACCTGCCCGTCACTCAGGGTGGTGGTTGCCCCCTCGGCGCCGACGACGCAGGGGATACCCAGCTCCCGGCTGACGATGGCGGCGTGGGCAGTCCGCCCGCCGCGGTTGGTGACGATGGCCGCCGCCCTTTTCATGGCCGGCACGAAGTCGGGGGTGGTCATTTCGGTAACCAGGATATCGCCGTCCTGCACCCGGTCTATCTGGGAGGCGTCGGGGATGGTCTTTACCGGCCCCGAGGCGATACCGGGGCTGGCGGCTACCCCGGTGAGAATCGCCGGGACCTTGATTTCCGGCTCCACCTCGGTGGTTTCCTTGATGGTGGTCACCGGCCGGGTCTGCAGGATGTATATCTTCCTGTCTTCCTTGGCCCACTCAATGTCCTGAGGGAAATCGTAGTGGTATTCAATCTGTTTTCCTATCCAGGCCAGCTTGGCGATGTCGGTGTCGGACAGCTTCTGCAGGGGCTGCTCTTCTTTCGGTATCGTTACCCAGATATTGGTGTCCGGGTCGCTGGCCTTCGGGTTTCGGATGAGCTTGCGGTCCTGGCGGTTCATCTTCTTGGAGCTGATGGTCAGGCTTTCTTTGTCGATAACGTAGAGGTCGGGGTTTACCTCTCCCGAGACGATGGCTTCGCCCAGACCGTATATCGCCTCGATAACAATCTTGCTTCGGTCGCTGGTTACCGGCTCGATGGTAAACATGACCCCGGAGGCCTCGGACTGCACCATTCTCTGCACCGGAACGGCAATACCGACCTTGAAGTGGTCGAAGCCCTGCTCTTCCCGGTAGAAGATGGCGCGGGCTTCGAAGAGGGATGCCCAGCACCCGTGAACCGCGTCCACTACCTCCTTTTCCTGACGCAGGTTGAGGTAGGTGCGTTGCTGGCCGGCGAAGGAGGCTTCGGGCAGGTCTTCGGCGGTGGCCGAAGAACGCGCCGCAACCAGCCCCCCGCCCAGCTTTTTGTAGGCCTCCCCAATCTCGGCGGCCAGTTCCGAGGACATTTTCGCCTTGAGGATTACCTGCTGTACCTTCTGGGCAGTCTCCTGAAGCTGTTTACTCTTGTTGATGTCCGTCGATTTAAGCAGCTCGCGAATCTGGTCACTGATTTTCGTCCGCTCCACAAAGTCAAAGTAGGCGGCGGCGGTCACGATAAAGCCCGGGGGCACCGGTACTCCGGCGTTAGTCATCTCGCCGAGGTTGGCCCCCTTCCCGCCCACGATGGGTACGTCATCTTTGGTGACCTCACTGAACCAGACGATAGCCTTCTGGCCCTCACGCATGATAAAAAGGCCTCCTTTTTCTGCTTGTTTGGGGAATGCCCCTTATTTTTGGCATATTATTATAACATAAAACGGGGTGGTCTAGCTTGGGGGTGTCGGGGATAAAAACACCCCGTCTCCCCATTTGACAGTATCGGTCGTGATGATTAGAATTAGACTATCCGAGAAGAGGAGGGGTGTGGACGATGATAGAGATGACAATCGACAGCATCCGGGTTAGTCTGATGAACTACCAGCGGGTGGTGATTTTGAAGGAGAAGGGCGCCGAGCGCTATCTGCCCATCTGGATTGGAGCGGCTGAGGCTGATGCCATCGCGGTCAAGCTGCAGGACGTTTCCGTGCCCAGACCCCTGACTCACGACCTATTGCAATCAATGATTGATGTCCTGGGGGCCAGCGTCAA
>CAZXVG010000171.1:0-2686 GCA_964644205.1 uncultured Dehalococcoidales bacterium
CGGAAAGGGCCAACAAGCAGCAGATTAAGCAGGCTGTGGAGAGCGCCTTCGGGGTGAAGGTGGTCTCGGTTAACGTGGTCCGGGTGCGCGGTAAGACGCGGCTCATAGGCCGGCGCCCGGTGCTGACTCAGTCCTGGAAAAAGGCGATAGTCAGCCTCCAGCCGGGGGATAGCATCCAGTTCTTTGCTGGGGTGTAGCATGATGAAGGAGGAGCTTAGGTGGCGTTAAAGGTATATCGGCCGACCTCACCGGGGCGGCGCGGCATGAGCGGCTCCACCTTTGAGGAGATAACCAAGAGCCGGCCGGAAAAGTCCCTGGTCAAGCCTCTGAAAAAGAGGGGGGGACGTAATAATCAGGGCCGGATGACGGTTCGCCATCGGGGCGGAGGCGCCAAGCGCCGGCTGCGCATCATCGACTTCCGGCGCGATAAGGCCGGCGTCCCCGGCAGGGTGGCGGCTGTTGAGTATGACCCCAACCGCTCGGCGAACATCGCCCTTATCTACTATGCCGACGGCGAGAAGCGCTATATCCTGGCCCCCCAGGGGCTCAAGGTGGGCGATACCGTGAAGGCGGGTGGCGACGCCGAGATAAAACTGGGTAACGCCCTGCCCATGAGGTTAATCCCGAGCGGGACGATGCTCCATAATATCGAGATGATGAAGGGGCGGGGTGGACAGATGGTGCGTAGCGCCGGAGCCAGCGCCCAGCTTATGGCTAAGGAGGGGAGATATGTTCTGTTGCGCCTGCCGTCTGGCGAGATGAGGCGCGTCGATAGCGACTGCGTGGCCACTATCGGGCAGGTGGGCAATATTGACCGTCGCAGTATTAAGATGGGTAAGGCGGGCCGTCGGCGCTGGCTGGGCTGGCGTCCCACGGTAAGGGGGTCGGCGATGACGCCGCGCGACCACCCCCACGGTGGTGGGGAAGGCAGGTCGCCGGTAGGGCTGCCGGGGCCGAAGACGCCCTGGGGGAAACCGGCTCTGGGATACCGGACACGCAAGCCAAGGGCCTCCGACCGGCTGATTGTCAAGCGGCGGGGGAAGTAGACGGATTGAGGGTAGCGTAGTATGTCAAGGTCAACCAAGAAAGGCCCGGCGATTGATGCCAAGCTGCTGAAGAAGGTGGAGGCGGCCAGCCGCTCCAGTCAGAAGACGATAATCAAGACCTGGTCGCGTTCCTCCACGGTGGTGCCGCTCATGGTGGGGCTGACTATCGGGGTGCACAACGGCCGGAGGCATGTGCCCATCTTTATCACCGAGAACATGGTAGGGCATAAGCTGGGTGAGTTTGCGGCTACCAGGACCTTCAGGGGGCACGTTTCTAGGTCGGAAAGGACCACCCGGGTAAAAAATAAGTAGCCCGGCCGGGTCTAGGCAGGATACGAAATGGAAGTTAAAGCAGTTGCCAAGAATATAAGGGTATCGCCGCGCAAGCTAAGGCCTCTGGCTAACATGGTGCGCGGCCGGAGCGTGGACGAAGCCCTGACCTTGCTTGAGTTTGCCACCACGCCCAAGGCGAAGGTTATCGCCAAGGTCGTTAAATCGGCGGCGGCCAACGCGGAGAACAACTATCACATGCCGCCGTATCTTAAGATTACCGGTATCTTTGTTGATGAAGCGCCGACCATGAAGCGGTTTCAGCCCCGGGCCAGGGGCCGGGTCGGGCATATTCTGAAGCGGGCCAGCCATATTACCGTTGTCCTCGCTGAGGAGGAGGAAAAAGTTGGGACGTAAGGTTCACCCCACCGGTTTCAGGGTGGGGATTATCCGGGACTGGCAGGCGAAGTGGTACGCCGACAGGAACTATCTACAGCTACTTCAGGAAGACCTGAAGCTGAGGCGGGCTATCCGCGCCAAGTACGCCGGTGCCGGTATCTCCCTGGTTGAAATCGACCGGCAGGGAGATAAGATATCGGTCAATATCCACACCGCACGTCCCGGGGTGGTTATTGGGCGCGGCGGACAGCGGGTTGATGAAATGAGGCAGTATCTTGAGGCCCTGGTGGGCAGCAAGGTTCAGCTCAATATCCAGGAGATAAGACAGCCCGAGCTTGACGCCTACCTGGTGGCGGTTACCGTAGCCGAGCAGATGGAGCGGCGGGTAGCCTACCGGCGGGCGATGAAGCAGTCTATTTTCCGCACCATCGAGGCGGGGGCTAAGGGAATGAGAATCAGTTGCTCCGGCCGCCTGGCCGGCGCCGAGATAGCCCGCCGCGAGGTGATGCATCAGGGGCAGGTGCCCCTGCAGAAGCTGCGGGCTGATATCGATTACGGCTTTGCCGAAGCCCGTACCACCTTGGGCCGGATTGGGGTCAAGGTCTGGATTTATAAGGGCGATATCCTGCCCGAGGCGGCCATTGTGGAGGCCGAGGAAGCGCCTCCGCTGGTGGCTGAGGCGGGTGTGGAGGAGCCGATCGAGGCCGTTGAGGCAGCACCTGTGGCTGAAGTAGCGCCTGCGGCTGAGAAGAAGCCGGCGCCTAAGAAGAAGGCCGAGGCCGAGGCGGTCGAAGCAGCGCCTGCGGCTGAGAGGAAGCCGGCACGTAAGAAGAAGGCCGAGGCCGAGGCGGTCGAAGAGGCGCCTGCGGCTGAGGAGAAGCCGGCACGTAAGAAGAAGGCGGAGGTCGAGGCGGTCGAAGTAGCGCCTGCGGCTGAGAAGAAGCCGGCGCCTAAGAAGAAGGCCGAGGCCG
>CAZXVG010000172.1:0-2684 GCA_964644205.1 uncultured Dehalococcoidales bacterium
ATTTTCCTCCTCATGTTAGTTAGTGTGCATGATTATGCCTTTTCGTAACCCTATAACCTCTCCACCTCGCTCATCAGTACCCTTATGAAGTCCTTTTCCTTAATGGTCTTAATCTTCTTACCCTTCTTGAAGAGGACGGCGCTGCCTTTACCGCAGGCGATACCGATATCGGCGTCTCTGGCCTCGCCGGGGCCGTTAACCACGCAGCCCATCACGGCCACCTTTATCGGCTTGGTAATCTTGGCTAGCTCTCTTTCCACCTCGCCGGCCAGCCTGATAATATCGACCTCGGCCCGCCCGCAGGCGGGGCAGCTTACCAGCACCGGCCCGCGCTGGCGCAAGTCAAGGCTTTTCAGGATTTCATAGCCGGCGATTACCTCTTCCCGGGGGTGGGCCGAAAGGGAGACCCGGATGGTATCCCCGATGCCGAGATAGAGCAGGGTGCCGATACCCACCGTGCTGCGGATAACGCCGGTGCGGGGGGTGCCGGCCTCGGTGATACCGATATGCAGAGGGTAGGGTATCTTGTCGGCGATGTCCCGGTAGGCCTCAATCGTGGTCGGGACGTCAAAGGCCTTGAGGGAGACCTTAATCAGGTCAAAGTCCAGGCTCTCCAGCAGTCTTACCTGTGCCAGGGCCGCCTGCACCATGCGCTGGGCGGGGGATAGGCTGGGGCTCTGCGCCTCGGGCAGGCTGCCGGCGTTCACCCCGATGCGGATGGGGACGCCCCTTTCCCTGGCGGCCCTGGCTATCACCGAGACCTTCTCCGGCTGGCTGATGTTGCCCGGGTTCAAGCGCAGTCCGTCGGCGCCGGCTTCCAGGGCCGCCAGCGCCAGGCGGTAGTCGAAGTGAATATCGGCGATGAGTGGTAGGGGAGAGCCCTTTTTAATCTCCTTTATGGCTCGGGCGGCTTCGGCGTCGGGGACAGCGAGCCTGGCTAGCTCGCAACCGTAATCGGCGAGCTCCCTTATCTGGGCGGTAGTTGACATAATGTCTCGGGTGTCGGTCTTGGTCATCGACTGCACCACGATGGGGGCGCCGCCGCCCACGGTTATCCCCCCTATCTGGATTGGTTTACTGTTTCGTCTCGGGTTCATGGGACTAACCCCCGCTGCTTACTATCCGGGTTATATCGCTAAAGGTAATGGCTATCAGTACCCCTATGAGCAGGAAGAAGCCGATAAGGTGCACCAGCCCCTGGGTTCTTGGTGAGATGCGTTTCCCGCCGCGTGCCTTCTCCAGGAGGACGAAGACGATGCGGCCGCCGTCGAGGGCGGGTAGGGGGAAGAGGTTTATCAGGCCCAGGTTAATACTGAGGAAGGCGGCAAACTCCAAAAGCGGGCTCAGCCCGGCCTGGGCTACCTCCCCGGTCATTTCAGCGATGCCCACCGGCCCCCTTAACTCGACAGGGGTTGCCCCGGTAATCATGCCCAGTATCCCGTTCTTAAAGAGGGTCAGGTTCTCGATACAGGTGGTAAAGCCCAGGGGAGCCGCCCTCCAGGCGGGTTCGCTCTGGCGAACGACGCTTGAGTCTACGGTCTTCACAGCAACCCCGATGGCGCCTTCTCCCGCCGGGGGGCGCCACCTGGGTATCAGGCTAAAGCTCTCTATGGTCGAATCAGGGTGCTCGACGGTTATCTCCGTCTCCCGCCCCAGGTTGAGCTGGATGTAGCGCTGCAGGTCGCCGGTGTTGTTTATGGCTTTATCATTAAGGCTGATTATGGTGTCGCCGTCTTCCAGGCCGGCGATGGCGGCCGGCGAGTCGGGGGCGACCTCTTCTATCAGCACCTTACCCACCACTACGTCATGGGGCACCATGAAGGCGATGGTGAACAGGGCCAGGGGGACGAGAAGGTTCATCAGCGAGCCGGCGCTGAGTACCAGGAGGCGAACGCCGGTCGGCTTACTGGCCAGGCTGCGGGGTGCCTCAGGGTCTTCCTCTCCGGCCAGTTTGGTGAACCCGCCCAGGGGTATGGCGTTCAGCGAGTATACCGTCTCCCCTCGCTTCTTCGCGAAGAGGCGGGGGGGAAAGCCGACCCCGAACTCCTGTACCTCCACCCGGAAGGCCTTGGCGGTGATGAAGTGGCCGAACTCGTGGGCGAGGATGAGCCCCACCAGGATGCCGATAAAGATTAACACCGTGCTCAGCATGGATTGGCTCCGGCGCTGAGTTGGGATACCTTCTCTCGTGCCCAGTCATCAGCGGCCAAGATTTCCTCCAGGCTGGGTCGGGCGACGTTCTGGTGTTGGGCCAGGGTCTTTTCCACCAGGTGCGCAATCTCGGTGAATCTAATCTTACCGGCGAGGAAGAGCGCCACCGCGGCTTCGTCGGCGGCGCAGAGTACCGAGGGGTAGGTGCCCCCCCGCCGCCCCGCCTCTCCAGCCAGCCTGAGGCAGGGGAACCTGACGGGGTCGGGCGGCTCGAAGTTGAGCTCGCCTAAGCTGTCCCAGTCGAGCCGTGGCAGCTCGGGGTTGGGCAGGCGCTGGGGGTAAGACAGGGCATACTGAATGGGAAGGCGCATATCGGGATACCCCAGCTGGGCCTTAACCGAGCCGTCCTCGAACTCTACCAGGGAGTGGACAATGCTCTGGGGGTGGACGAGCACCCTGATACTATCGAAGGGCATATCGAACAGCCAGTGGGCTTCGATGACCTCAAGTCCCTTGTTCATCAGGGTCGCCGA
>CAZXVG010000173.1:0-2678 GCA_964644205.1 uncultured Dehalococcoidales bacterium
GCCTCCTTAAGCTCGAAGCGGGAGCGCCGGGTGATGACCTGACTGCGAAAGTCTATATAGTGCTGAAGCGCCTCTTTAAGGCTGATTACCCGGGGCTGCCCGTCGACCAGGGCCAGCATATTGATAAAGAAGGCCGACTGCATGGCGGTGTACTTGTAAAGGTTGTTAAGCACCGGCCGCGGCTGGGCGTCCTTCCTCAGCTCGATACAGATGCGCATCCCCTGACGGTCCGACTCGTCACGGATGTCGCTGATGCCCCTGATTTTCTTGTCCTTGACCAGCTCGGCGATGCGCTCGATGAGCGCCGCCTTGTTCGTCTGGTAGGGGAGCTCGGTGACCACTATCTGCCGACGCCCTATCTCCTCGGCATCCACCACGTGAGCCTTGGCCTGAACCACCACCTTGCCGTGCCCGGTGGCATAAGCGCTCTTAATCCCTTCCCGCCCCAGGATGATGCCGGCGGTGGGGAAATCAGGCCCCTTGACAAACTGGTTTAAGTCGCTCACGGTGGCCTCGGGGTTATCCACGAGGTGAATGATGGCGTCGCAGACCTCGCCCAGGTTATGCGGCGGGATGTTGGTGGCCATGCCGACCGCAATCCCGGAGCTACCGCTGACCAGCAGGTTGGGCAGGCGGGCGGGCAGCACCGTAGGCTCCTTCAGGCTGCTGTCAAAGTTGGGCATGAAGTCCACGGTGTCCTTTTCGATGTCAACCAGCATCTCCTGAGAAATCGAGGCCAGGCGCACCTCGGTGTAACGCATGGCCGCCGGAGGGTCGTTATCGACACTACCAAAGTTGCCCTGTCCATCAATGAGCACGTAGCGCATCGAGAAGTCCTGCGCCATGCGCACCATAGCGTCGTAAACCGAGGTATCCCCGTGGGGGTGATATTTACCCAGCACCTCACCGACCACACGGGCGCTCTTGCGGTGGGGGCTGGTATGGCTCAGCCCCAGGCCCTGCATGGCATAGAGAATGCGCCGGTGAACCGGCTTCAGCCCGTCCCGGACGTCGGGTAAGGCACGGGAAACGATGACGCTCATGGCGTAGTCGAGATAAGAGCTCTTTACCTCTTCCTCTATGTTGACCGCTTTAATTTTACCTAAGACCATATTCGCTTAACCCCTCATTCTTCATCGCTGTCGCTGATACCGACCTCGTCACCAGCCTCCTCGACCGATAGTTCCCCCTCTTTAACGCCGGCCACGGTGTAATCGGACTCCTCCTCTTCTTCCTCCACCGCCTCCTCCTCATACTCCAAATCATGCTCGTGCTTTATTATTCTATCACTAAGGTAGGGCCGGGGGCTCTTAAACTCCCGGGCCGGGAAGGAAAGGCGCCCGGCCTGGCTGGGGTGCTGATAGACCTCGCGGATAATGATACTTACCGTCTCCTCCGTCGAGCTAACCACCGCGGCGCTGTACTCATTCCCCCCCACCATCAGCCTGATAAGCCGCTGGGCATGTTTCGCTTCCACCTGCCCCAGGTACTCACCACGGCCGTTCTCCGCCACCAGGTTGGGGCCCTCCACCTCGAGATAGACCTTGTCCCCGGCCACCATCTTGGCCACCACCTCGGGAGGCCCCAGATGATGGAGGTCAACGATGCCCGCCTTACCGGTCTCCTCGATAAAGTGCAGCGGCTCGACGTGGGAGTCCTCGGGCAGGCTGACAATGGCCTCCCTGAGACGGGACAGCCGGCTGAGGTTCTTCTTGGCGATGGTATTATAAGGGTCAAGCTCTATGGCCCGGCTGTAGGCTTGATGAGCATTAGAGAACTCGCCTACCTCCATATAGGCCCTGCCCAAACGGTTATAGGCGCTGACGTCGTCGGGGTAGCCCGCTACTAGGCTCTGGTTAACGGCCACCGCCTCCCGCCACCGGCCCTGCATGGCCAGGCTGATTGCCTGTCGCGCCCGCCGCTGTCTTAATCCGGTCGCTGCCTCCTCCATCATACCAGTGCTCCTGCCAATAGCCCCCAATTATAATCATTCCAGCGTAAAACCGCTAGATACACCTGCCTACTCCCCACTCTCCAGCTCAAAGGCCCGGTGCAGGGTGCGCACCGCCTCGGTAACCTTATCTTCGTCGATAATGCAGGTTATCCTTATCTCCGAGGTGGTGATTAGCTGAATGTTGATGCCCCGTTCACTGAGCGCGGTAAACATACGCGCCGCGTAGCCGGGGGTATTCTGCATTCCGGTGCCGATGATGCTTATCTTACCCAGTCTGGAATCGCTGAGGCACTCCCTGGCCTTAATCTGCCTGGTGATGGGCTCAACCACCCGCATCGCTTCTTTAAGCTCGCCCTTGGCCACGGTAAAGGTGAGGTCGGTGATATGCTCAATGCTGGCGTTCTGCACGATGGTGTCCACGCTGATACCGGCCTGAGCCAATGACTGAAAGATGGCGGCGGCAATACCCGGCCGGTCGGGAACCCCGACCACGGTTATCTTGGCGACATCAAGGTCGTGAGCGATAGCCATTACTTTATTTCGCACTTCCATAGACGCTCCTCCATGAATTAAGGTGCCCGGCCGGTCGCTGAAGCTGGAGGCGACCAGAACCGGAACGTGATAAAGCTCCCCGAGCTCAACCGCCCGGGGGTGCATCACCCTGGCCCCGTAGGTGGCTAGCTCCAGCATCTCCTCATAGCCAATCTCGGCTAGCGGCCCCGCC
>CAZXVG010000174.1:0-2674 GCA_964644205.1 uncultured Dehalococcoidales bacterium
CTGAGCAGTCGGTGCTTTTCAACACGATTCTGCCGGCTTTTCATAGGGTAACCCGGGGCTTTGTTATAATTGGCAGGATGGCCCGGGACTTGGTGCGGGGCGTTATTAAGGATGTGGCTCTTCGTCCCCCTGAGCCTAACCGGCTGGTCAAGTTCTTGAGCGGTGGTAATCAGCAGAAGGTGGTCATCGGTAAGTGGCTGGCTGCTGAATCAAGGCTCTTGATTCTGGATGAGCCGACGCGCGGTGTTGACGTCGGCGCTCGTGAAGAAATATATGAAGTGATACGTCAGCAGGTAAGGGAGAAGGGGCTGGGTGTGCTCCTCTTGTCATCGGACCTTAGAGAGATAATGATAGCTGCCAACCGCATCCTCGTCATGCGTCTGGGGAAGATAACCCACGAGCTTCTGCCTCATCAGACCTCGGAGAGGCAGCTCCTCCACTTCGTGCTCGGTGAGGAAGCGGAAGCCGAGGCCGAAGCCAAGGCCGAAGCCAAGGAAAGCAAAAAGAAGTAACCGGTCTGGCGAGTCTCCGCCAGTTAAGACCCGGTATTAAGCTACTGAGAGTGGAAACACGGTGGCAGGAGAACTCTCAGTAGCTTTTTAATTGGCTGTCGCAGTAGAGGGCTAGGGGTATGGCTAGCAGTCCGAAGCCAGTTTTTGTCCCGCCAGGAAGGCCTGGCTTAGAGCCTCAGGGTGCCCGGCGATAGCCCCTCTCTCGTCTATCCCGGGGAACAGGAGCTCCCCGGCGTAGGTCACGTCTATCACCCGGAACAGTGTCTTTACTATGGTCACTGACGGCGTAAACAGGCCGGCCTTCTTCAGTGCGCCCACGGAAACAAACAGCCCCTTTCTCTCCCGGCGGTCGTTGAGGGGCGGCCTCTTGAGCACGTACTTCCTGGCCCAGAGCGCTTGGCAGCGGTCAATCATCAGCTTCATCTGGGCGGTGGGGCCCATGAACTGGACGGGTGAGGCTAAGACCACCCGGTCGGCCTGCTCAAGCTCGCGGTAGACCGTCTGCATGTCGTCATCCAGGCGGCACCTGCCCGCCTTAAGACAGGCGTCGCAGTGCTGGCAGGGGGTAATCTTGAGGTCGTTGAGGACGATGGTCTTGACCTCGGCCCCCCGGCTGGCGGCCCCCTTCATGACCTCGGCCAGCAGGAGGTCGGTGTTGCCGCCCCGGCGCGGGCTGCCCGCAATCCCCAGAACCCTCATCTGCGGCCCTCCTCGGCGCTAGTCAATCCCCAGACGGCTCAGGATTTCCCGCTCCCGGGCCTGCATCTGCCTTTTGAGCCCAGGCTCCTCATGGTCAAATCCCAGGAGATGGAGTATCCCGTGGGTGATTAGGGTGGCTATCTCCTTTTTGATGGAGTGGCCCTCTTCCCCGGCCTGTATCACCGCCTGGGGGTAGGAAACGATGACCTCGCCCAGGTGGAGCCGCCCGTCGGGCGGGGTAACGAAGGGCTCTCCGGCACCCGGCAGGGTGGAGAAGGCGAGGACGTCGGTGGGTGCATCCTTACCCCGGTAGCTCCGGTTTAGGGCCTGTACCCTTTCCTGGCCGGTGATGACCAGCCCCAATTCTACCTCGGCACCGGCCTCCTGAAGGGTGAGCACCTGCTCGGCCAGGCTGCGGAGCCACTGGCTCTCCAGGCAGTCCCTAAACCCTTCTTCAATCAGGACGTTAATCTCCACGGGGCTAATAATAACACAGGCCGGAAATTGCGCCAAATAGGTAGCCCCCTGGCGTCCCGGGGCTTTCGGGGATTAGGGCGCCGGGGGTCGTTTTGCGGTATACTGTTTGAGGGTGGGGTGGCGGAGTCGGTTAAACCAATTTGACTTTTGCCCCTGTCTAGGCTAAAATGCTTACGCCGAAATACTTAAGCCAAAGTGCTTAAACGATAGCCAGCGGTACTAGTTTTACGAGGCTGACTGTTTTCCTCGATGACCCCCCGGTCTTGATTAGTGCCTCAGAAGGTATCAGTAGGCGATGAAAATTGCGATTGGCGGTAAAGGCGGAGTCGGCAAGACCTTGCTTGCTGCCCTGCTGGCCAGGGAGTTCGCCGGGTCTGGCTACTCGGTAATCGCTATCGACGCTGACCCTGACGGCAATCTGGCGGCGACCCTCGGTTTCCCCGATGCGGAGGAGATAACCCCCGTCTCCGAGATGAGCGCCCTCATCGAAGAGCGCACCGGAGCCAAGCCGGGTGACAGCGGGGGCTTTTTCAAGCTGAACCCTAAGGTTAATGACCTGCCCGACGAGTATTCCCGGGAGCACCGCGGCATCAAGCTGATGGTGATGGGCCGGCTCAAGAAGGGGGGCAGCGGTTGCTACTGCCCGGAAAACGCCCTGCTCCGGGCCCTGGTCAGCCATCTTCTGCTGGCCAGAGACGAGGTTATCATTCTGGATATGGAGGCGGGCATTGAGCACCTGGGCCGGGCGACGGCCCGGGCGGTGGACAGGCTCATCGTGGTGGTCGAGCCGGGCCGGCGCAGTGTCGACTCGGCCTACCGGGTCTTTAAGCTGGCCGAGGATATCGGCCTTAAGAATATCGCCGTAGTCGGGAACAAGGTGCGCGGCCCCGAGGACAGGGAGTTCCTGGTCTCCAACCTGGCTGGTTTTGACTTCCTCGGCTTTATCCCTTACGACCAGGCCATAGTTGATGCCGACATGGCCAGCC
>CAZXVG010000175.1:0-2639 GCA_964644205.1 uncultured Dehalococcoidales bacterium
CTTAAAAATTCTCGGAGCTTGGCCGGCTTATCGGCGGCGGTCACCAGGGCCTCGCCGATGAGGGCGGCGTTAATGCGCCACTGTTTCAGCTTTTTAATGTCCTCGCGGCTTCGGATACCGCTCTCGCTGACCACAATCTGCTCTCTGGGCAGCAGCGGGCGCAGGCGGCGGGTGGTGTTGATGTCGGTCTCGAAGGTCCTCAGGTCGCGGTTATTGATACCGATAATCTCGGCGCCGCAGGAGAGCGCCCGGCCGGCCTCAATCTCGTTGTGAATCTCAACCAGGCACTTCAGGCCGAGGCGGTGGCTTAAGGAGAGGAGCTGGCCGAGCTGCTCCTGGCTGAGGACGGCCGCGATGAGGAGCAGGGCGTCGGCGCCGTAGGCCGCCGTCTCGTATATCTGGTAGATGTCAAAGATGAAGTCCTTACGCAGCAGGGGTAGCTTAACCGCCTCTCTGATGGCGGCCAGGTGGTCGAGGCTGCCGCCGAAGTAGTTCTCCTCGGTGAGTACGGAGATAGCCGCCGCCCCGCCCCGGGCGTAGTCGCTGGCCAGGGCTACTGGGTCGAAGTCGGGGCAGAGGATGCCGCGCGACGGCGACGCCCTCTTCACCTCGGCAATCAGCCTGACCGGCTCGCTGCGTAGCGCCGCCGCCAGGTCAAGCGGCGCCCCTCTCTGGGAAAGGCGCTCCTTGAGGGTGGCTAGGGGCATAGTCTGTTTCCGCGATTTAAGTTCTTCTCGCTTGCGGGCGATAATCTTGTTAAGCATGTCTCCTACCTGCCGGGGTCTCTGGTGCCAGGCTCTGACTCAATGTTACCAGAGCCTTGAGCTTTTCTAAAGCCCGGCCGCTATCAATTACCTCTTCGGCGAGGCGGGCCCCATCTCTTAGGTCCCTGGCCTTACCGCCGACGACCAGGGCGGCGGCGGCGTTTATGGCCACCACGTCCCGTTTGGCGCCCCGCTCCCCGCTCAGGACACGGCGTAGGATTTGGGCGTTGTGCTCGGGGGTGCCCCCCCGGATTTCGCCGAGTCCGGCTTCCCTAAAGCCGAGTTCCGGCGCGGAGACTCGGTACGGGGGAGAAACACCGTCCTCTTTAACCTCCCAGACCAGCGACTCGGCGCCGATTGAGATTTCGTCCAGGCCGTCGGTGCCGTGCACCACCAGGGCGCGTCTTGTGCCCAGGTGTTGGAGGGCCTGGGCTACCGTGGCTCCCAGCTCCGGGTTGGGTACGCCGATAACCTGAAGCTCGGCCCGGGCCGGGTTGGTCAGGGGGCCTAAGATGTTAAACACGGTGCGGATGCCAATCTCGCGGCGGGGGGCACTGGCAAACCTCATCGCCGGGTGGAAGACCGGGGCCAGCATAAAGCCGATACCTGTCTTCTCGATGCACTCGGCGACCGCCTCGGGGCCGAGGTCGGTCTTAACCCCCAGGGCTTCGAGGACATCGGCGCTGCCGCAGCGGCTGCTCATGGCGCGGTTGCCGTGCTTGGCCACCCTGAGACCGGCCCCGGCCGCCACCAGGGCCACCGCCGTGGAGATGTTAAAGGTCTGGGAGTTATCGCCGCCCATGCCGCAGGTGTCGATTAGCGGCGGGTCTACCCTCACCGGGACGGTCTTGGCCCGCATGACGCTGGCGAGACCGCTAATCTCGGCTACCGTCTCCCCTTTAAGCCGGAGCGCGGTAGCCAGGGCGGCAATCTGTGCCGGGCTTGCCTCCCCGCTCATCACCTCCTCCATGACCCCGGCCGCCTCCGTAAAGCTGAGGGAGCCGCCGCTAACGACCTTCTCAATGGCTTCTTTAATCATGGTACCCTTCACGGTTCAGAAAATTCCTGAGCAAGTCTTTACCCACCCCGGTCATGATGGACTCGGGGTGAAACTGGACGCCCTCCACGGGGAACTCGCGGTGCCGTAGCCCCATAATAATACCATTTTCCGTGCGGGCGCTTATCTCAAGGCATTCGGGCAGGCCGTCGGGCTCTACCGCCAGGGAGTGGTAGCGGATGGCGGGGAAGGGGCTCCTGAGCCCGGTAAATACCCCCTTCCCGTCGTGGTGGATGAGGGAGGACTTACCGTGCATAATCTCACCGGCGCGGCTCACCTTGGCCCCGTAGGCATAGCCGACGCACTGGTGCCCCAGGCAGACGCCGAGGATGGGAATCTTACCTCCGAAGCGGCGGATGACATCGTTAGCGATGCCGGCATCCTCCGGCGTACCCGGCCCGGGTGAGATGACGATGCGCTCCGGTGAGCGCGCCCCAATCTCGGCGAGGCTCACCTGGTCATTACGGACCACCCAGACCTCTTCCCCGAGCTCGCTCAGGTACTGGAAGAGGTTATAGGTAAAGCTATCGTAGTTATCAATGAGCAGCAGCACGACTGGCTACCTCCGCCTGTTCTATGGCTGTAAAGAGCGCCTGAGCCTTGCTCAGGCTTTCCTGATACTCGCGCTCCGGGACGCTGTCGGCGACGATGCCGGCCCCCGCCTGAACGTAGGCCACGCCGTCCTTGATGATGCTGGTGCGGATGGTGATGGCGGTATCCATGTTGCCCGAGAAGCCGAAGTAGCCCACCGCCCCGGCGTAGGGGCCTCTCTTGTCCGGTTCCAGCTCGGCGATAATCTCCATGGCCCGAATCTTGGG
>CAZXVG010000176.1:0-2608 GCA_964644205.1 uncultured Dehalococcoidales bacterium
CCTCCCCGATGATATAGGCCCCCTCCGCCGCCTCCTTGGCCACGGCGGCCCTTCTCCCCAGGCGGCGCACCCTGCCGAACTGGGATAGCTTAGCTTCTAATGCCTGATATATTTCGGGGATCCGGGAGAGCCGCCCGGAAAGGAGAATCTCCCGCGGGTTAGGCACGCTTACCTTCATGGCGGCCACCCCCTTGGCGATACTCTCCAGGAGCATGTTCCAGGCGCCGGCGTTGTGCTCGGGGTCATGCGCCAGCTCCTCGGGGGTCAGGTCATCCCGCCCGCTCATATCCCGGGCCCCGCCGCTGTAGAGCACCACCCCGGGAAACTCCCCCAGCCTCACTGCCAGCTCGGAGTCCATACTGCCCGCGGTAATAAAACCGGGGCCGCCGGCGGTCCCCCCCAGCCCATCGACTATCTTCCCCCCGCTGACCCCGATGACGGCGTTGAAGGCGTAGCCGACCTCGGCCAGGATAAAGGAGGTCTCCCGGTAGTCCAAGCCATAAAGCTCGGCCTGATCTCTTACCGCCAGGACGGCGCAGCAGACCTTGTCGGCAGTACCCATGTCCATCTTGTTCGCCTTGCGGTAGCGGGGCACGGTGGGCAGGTGAATCACCCCCGGGCTGAAATAGACCGGGAAGCCCTCCTGCTGCATGAGCCGTACCACCATACGGATACCGTCGTAGAGGGGGATGCTCTTGTCATCGGGTACCATCATGGTGAGCTCCCGCTCGGTGATGTCCCGGATGGGGGTAAGCGGCATACCGTAGCCGGAGGGGCCGACAATCATATCCAGGGGGAAGACGCTCCTTACCGTGTCCAGGAGCACCTTCGGGTTCTGTGCTACCTGGGGCACCGGCACGGTGGTATCGATGATGACGGTATCCCCCTCCATACCGAAGAAGTCGAAGCTGCCCGTTCCCGGGTCAATGCCGATAACTCTCATCTTGTCCCCTCCTTAGTAACCATATTCCGAGACCGTAAGGGGCAAACCGTATCGGAGGCAAACCAGTCGCCGGTGAGGGCAAAGCTCCGCGAGCGACACCCCTTACACTCCGTAAGATAGCCACAATCAAGGCAGGCACCCGTCCGGGAGCGGGGGTCTTTAATCCGCTTTAGAAGCGGCGAGGCCTGCATCTCTTCCCAGATACCGACCAGCGACCTATCGCGGACGCTGGCGACCACCATCGAGGCGTAGCTACAGGGCTTGACGCCACCGTCTGCCTCGATGAAGATGTAGTCGCCGAAGGCACAGGCCGAGTCGGCGGCCACCACGATGCCGGCGCCCTCGCTGGGCAGCCGGGCGCTGAGACCGAGCTCCTTAACCACCGCCCAGAAGAAGGGCTCGTCAAAGAAGAACTCGACCCCGGTCTCCTGAGCCGCCCGGCAGGTAAGCCTGATGGCCTCCTCATACTCGCGGGGGGAGAGGAGCTCAGCGGCGTAGTCGGCGCACGGCTTGAGCCCGATCAGGTTTATCTTGGGTGCCCCCAGGGAGCGCGCCAGCCGGAAGAGGGCTGGGATTTCGGGGTAGTTAGCCCTCAGGATGGTAAAGTTAATCGCCTCCAGAAGCCCGGCGCGGGCATACTTGCGTGCCGAGTCAAGCACCTGCTCGAAGCTGGCCCCACCCCTCACCCCTTCGTAGGTCTCCCGGGTGGCGCCGTCGATACTCACCATGACCCTTACCCCGAGCTCCTCAAGGCGGGTGACTATCTCCGGGGTTATCAGCATGCCGTTACTAATCAGATGCACCTCAAGACCCCCCTCCCGCAGCCGGCCCAGCAGCTCAAAGAGGTCGCTCCTGAGCAGCGGCTCGCCGCCCTCGATAATCACCCAGCCGGGCTTAAGGGCGGCTATCTCACCGGTGAGCCTCCTCGCCCTCTCGGGAGAGAGCTCCTCCCGGGGAAAGCCGCGGCAGTGGCGGCAGCTCAGATTACACCTGCCGGTTATCGCCCAGTCCACAAGATAGGGAGACCTAACTTCACTCACCGAACCACTCCTTAAAGGCTCGTCAAAGTATAGCTTTTGACCGCAGACAAAAGCAAACCGATAACTCATGCCCAGTATTGTTTCGTAATCCGGCCTCTGCTATGCTTTAACCATAAGCGGACTGAGGTAGCCAGCATGGACGGAGACGCCGCCAAGAGAGAGTTCCGCCCGCTTGATTACGCCAAGGTCACCATCTTCGGGCTGGCCATGACCGCCCTGTGGAGCAGCCTGCACAGCATTATCCTGCCCCTGAGGATAGCCGACTTCGTCCCCGTGGGCCGGCAGGCGACCTACCTGGGGCTGCTCACCGTTACCGGTCTAATCCTGGCCATCGTTACCCAGCCCGTCGCCGGCGCCCTGAGCGACCGCTCCAGCTCAAGGTGGGGGCGGAGGCGGCCCTTCATCTTCATCGGGGCGATAGCCACGCTAGCCTTTCTCCCCGGCATCAGCCTGGTCGGTAGCCTAGCCGCCCTCTTCGCCATCTACTACCTGCTTCAGGTAAGCGCTAACAGCGCGCTGGGGCCCTATCTCGCCTTCTTCCCCGACCTGGTGCCGGAGAATAGAAGGGGGCTCGCCTCCGGGGTGAAGGGCATGGTCGAGATAGCGGGGGCGGGAATCGCCATCT
>CAZXVG010000177.1:0-2576 GCA_964644205.1 uncultured Dehalococcoidales bacterium
AGAGGGTATATCCACTATGCCCGTAGTGGAAGTAAGCAACGTCGTCAAGTCCTACACGGATAAGGTCGCGGTTAGTGACCTGTCTTTCTCTGTCGCCCAGGGTGAGGTATTCGGCTTAATCGGGCCCAATGGTGCCGGCAAGACCACCACCATCAGGATGATGATGGACATAATCAAGCCGGACTCGGGCGAGGTGACTATCCTCGGCGAGAAGTTGACCGAAGCCAGTAAGAACAGGCTCGGTTACCTGCCCGAGGAAAGAGGGCTTTATAAGGACCTGAGGGTCATTGATTCCATCGTCTACCTGGCCTCGCTCAAGGGTATGGACAGGCACTCGGCCGAGGTAAGGGCTGATTGCCTGCTCAACCAGACCGGTATGCTGTCCCATAAAGGGAAGAAGATTGAGGAGCTGAGCCGGGGCATGGGGCAGATTGTCCAGTTCATCGTGACTATCATCCACGACCCGGAGCTGGTTGTCCTCGATGAGCCCTTCTCTGGGCTCGACCCGGTTAACACCGAGTTGTTGAAAGGGATATTTGTTGACCTCAGGAATCAGGGTAAAGCCGTGATTCTGAGCACACACCAGATGAATCAGGTGGAGGAACTCTGCGACCGGGTACTGATGATAGACAACGGGCGTTCTGTTCTTCAGGGAAGTCTTGCGGAAATCAAGTCCAGGTATAGAAGTAACTCGGTCATCGTTGATGCCGATGGTGACCTGGGGGAGATACCGGGGGTTAGCAGAAAGCGCGCTCATAAAGGCTACCTTGAGCTTACCCTCGAACAGGATACCACGCCCAAGCAGGTGCTGGAACGATTTGTGGATAGCGGCGTAGTGATTAACCGGTTCGAGGTAGCCACTCCTTCGCTCAACGAGATATTCCTTAAGGTCGTGGGGAAGAACCATGAATAAGATGCTCTTAGTATTCAAGCATGAGTTCCGGAACACGATAAGGAGGAAAGGGTTTATTGTCCTGACCATTCTCCCGCCCCTGTTGGTTCTCCTGGGCATAGGGGCCTATAACGTCGTATCGGGAATCACCAGACCCCCGGCGGAGGTGACTGAAATCGGGTATGTCGATGAAGCCGGGGGATTCGACCAGTTCCTCGACCAGGGGAACATTAGCCTGGTCCCCTTCGATACCACGGAAGCCGCCACCGAGGCCCTGGTTAGCCAGGAGATTAAGGAATACTTCGTCATTCCGTCGGACTTTATCGCCACGGGGGTAATCAGGCGGTATACCACCCAGCGGGAGCTCAACCCGCCCGCGGCCACGGCGGCGGCGATTGAGGACTTCATTTCCAGCAACCTGCTGGCGGGTAAGGTGCCCGAGGCCACTGTCACTAGGATTGAAGCACCCTTGAACCTGGTCACCACCACGCTTACCGAAAGCGGAGCCGTGGCCCCGGAGCAGGGCGGATACACGAACCTGGTCATTCCTATTGTTTTTGGTGCTCTGCTGGCGGCGTCTCTGATGTTCTCGTCAGGTTATCTCTTGCAGGGGCTCGGTGCGGAGAAGGAAAACCGCCTCATGGAGGTACTGTTATCCTCCGTCTCGCCCCGGCAGCTCGTCACCGGTAAGGTCTTAGGAATCGGTACCGCCGGTCTTATGCAGGTTGCCATCTGGGTGGCCGTTGCCCCGCTCCTGCTGAATCTGGCCTCCTCATCCATCGGCGGCTTCTTCAGCGCCATGCAGATATCGCCCAATCTTCTCGGCCTGGCCGTGGTCTATTTCATCCTGGGCTACCTGGTGTTCGCCGTGCTCTCGACAGGTGTCGCCGCCGTGAGCAGCAGCGTCCGCGAGGCACAGACCCTGGCCTCCATCTTTACCCTGTGGACAATCGCGCCCTTCTGGCTCCTGTCGCTAATCATGGAATTCCCCTACAGCCCGGCCTGGGTGGTGCTCAGTATCTTCCCCTTCTCGTCGCCGGTGATGGTGATACTGCGGCTCGGTCTGACCGGCGTTCCCGCCTGGCAGCTGGGCACGAGTATTGCCGTGCTGGTCTTGTGTATCTTCGGCGGGCTGGTGCTCTCCTCGAAGCTCCTGAGGACCTATGTCTTGATGTATGGTAAAAGACCAACCTTCGGGGAGGTTATCCGTAACCTCAGGAGGGGATAGCCGATACTCAGGTAGAGGCTGCCCTGGCATTTGTCAGCCTGCGGAGTTGGGGTGTGGTTAAACCTCGCCCGGTAACCTTGCGGAATGGCGCTCCGGCGTCTCAGTTAGTATAATAGATACGGGCTAGCGATTTTCGGGGTGCTCAAAATAAGAGTCGGCAAACTTATCTTCAGGGGCTATCGTCGGACTATGATTGCCTTTTGGCCGGTCACCGGTCGAATAGCAAGGCTGTATAACTTGTTTACGACTTGGCTCTACCGGCTCGGTAAAAAGACCTAGCCTTCAAGTCCGGCCGCTACCGGGCATTTCTGTTTTCTGATGGTGATGGTTGGCTGTGAGCGAAGCGTAGTCCTAAAGCCGCGGCTCTAAGTCCCCGACGTTTACTCAATAATCACGACCTGCCGGGCTGTCGCCTGCAGGGGCCAGGACTCCAAAACCGGCCCGGAAAACCATATC
>CAZXVG010000178.1:0-2570 GCA_964644205.1 uncultured Dehalococcoidales bacterium
GGGCTGGCCGAGCAGGTGGGGCAGGAGCTGGCCAAACATGGCGCCGTTCTCATCTGCGGCGGTCTGGGGGGTGTCATGGAGGCGGCCTGCCGGGGGGCCAGGGCTGAGGGGGGGCTCACCATCGGCATCCTGCCCGGGGAAAACCCGAAGCTGGCCAACCCCTACGTCGAGATTCCCATCGCTACCGGCATCGGCTATGCCCGAAATGCGGCCGTGGTCAAGTCGGCCCGGGCGGTTATCGCCGTCGGGGGTAGTTACGGCACCCTCACCGAGATTGGCTACGCCCTGCAGAGCGGCCTGCCGGTTATCGGGCTTAATACCTGGAAAATATCCCGTAACGACAAGCAGGACAAAGCGATTATCCCGGCGGAGAGCCCGGCCGAAGCGGTAAGGTTGGCTCTCGAGCTGGCTGGCGACTAGCCCTGGTCGGATTCGCGGGCTACTAGCATAATTCCAATCATTGGAGCGGCAGATGTCAACTATTCATGCTACCACGGCGAGGGAAATCCTCGATTCCAGGGGTAACCCGACACTTGAGGTTGAGGTAGAGCTTCTCGGTGGGGTAGGCGGGCGGGCCGCCGTGCCCTCCGGGGCCAGCACCGGTAAGCACGAGGCCGTAGAGCTCCGCGACGGCGACCCGGCCCGGTTCCAGGGAAAGGGCGTCCTCAAGGCGGTGGCCAATGTCAACGGGCCGATTGCCCGCGCTATTGCCGGGATGCCGGCTACCGACCAGGCGGCTATTGACCGCAGGCTCATCGAGCTTGACGGCACCGCCGATAAGTCCAAACTGGGGGCCAACGCCATACTGGGTGCCTCGCTGGCGGTGGCTCACGCCGCTGCCAACTGGATGGGTGTGCCGCTCTATCGCTATCTGGGGGAAGACGCCGACACCCTGCCGGTGCCCATGTTTAATATCCTGAATGGCGGCAAGCACGCTGCGGACTCGACCGACCTCCAGGAGTTCATGGTGATGCCGGTGGGCGCCGAGAGCTTCAGCCACGCCCTTCGGATTGGGGCTGAGGTCTACCACCGCCTGAAAGAGGTTCTCAAGGACAGGGGCCTGAACACCAACGTCGGCGACGAGGGAGGCTTTGCCCCGTCGCTGTCGTCGAACAGAGAGGCGGTTGAGCTAATCCTGCTTGCCATCGAGAAGGCCGGCTACACACCGGGGAAGGAGTGCTTCATCGCCCTGGACCCGGCGGCCAGCGAGTTCTATAACCAGGGCAAATATACCCTGAAGCGGGAGGGGGTCTCCCTCACCAGCGCCGAGATGGTGGAATATTATGTCGGCTGGGCGGCGGCTTACCCCATCATCAGCATCGAGGACGGCATGGCCGAGGATGACTGGGAGGGGTGGCAGCTCCTCGCCGAGAAGCTGGGCGGTAGGGTTCAGCTGGTGGGCGATGATCTCTATGTCACCAATGTGAAGCGCCTGAGCCGGGGCATCAAGCTAAAGGCCTCCAACTCGATTCTCATCAAGCTCAACCAGATTGGCACCCTGACGGAGACCGTGGCCGCTATCGATATGGCCAAAGAGGCTGGCTGGACGGCGGTTATCAGCCACCGCTCCGGCGAGACCGAGGACACCACCATCGCCGACCTGGCGGTGGCCCGGGCGACGGGACAGATTAAGGCCGGTGCCCCCTGCCGCTCGGAGCGCACCGCCAAGTATAACCGCCTCCTCGAAATAGAGGCAGAACTGGGCGGAAGGGCTAACTTTTCCGGCGGAAAAGCGTTTTATAACATAAAGCGTGATGTTTCCTGACCCGGAGCGTTTTGTAACATAAAGCGGTGATGTGTCCTGGCCCGGGGTGTTTTTGTGGTATAATTAGGCGTCAGCACGCGGTCAGAGAGAAATTACCAAGGAGGTAGCTGGTGACCACAAGAATCGGCATTAACGGTTTCGGACGCATCGGGCGCTTGACCTTCAGGTCAATCAAGACCTACCACGGTGACGAGCTTGAGGTAGTGGCCGTGAACGACCTCACCGACCCCAAGACCAACGCCCACCTCTTGAAGTGGGACTCCACCTACGGCCTTTTCCCCGGTGAGGTGGCGGCCACCGAGGACGCCATCATCGTTGACGGCGACCGGGTGAAGGTGCTATCGGAGCGCGACCCGGGTAAGATACCGTGGCGGGAATACGGGGTCGACCTGGTTATCGAGTCGACCGGCCTCTTTACCGACGCTGCTAAGGCCCGGGCCCATCTTGAGGGCGGGGCCAAGAGGGTGATTATCTCGGCGCCCGCCAAGAACGAGGACGTAACCGTCGTCCTCGGCGTTAACGAGCATGACTACGACCCCGCTAAGCACAAGGTCGTTTCCAACGCCTCCTGCACCACCAACTGCGCGGCCCCCGCGGTCAAGGTGCTCCACGAAGGCTTCGGGGTAGCCAAGGGGCTGATGACCACCATTCATGCCTACACCAACGACCAGAGGATTCTGGACATGTTCCATAAAGACCTGCGCCGTGCCCGGACGGCGGCGGCCAACATTATTCCCACCACCACCGGGGCCGCCAGGGCGGTGACCATGGTTATCCCGGCGCTCAAGGGCCGGATTCACGGCAT
>CAZXVG010000179.1:0-2552 GCA_964644205.1 uncultured Dehalococcoidales bacterium
CCGATGAGACTCGACTGCATGACGACACCTCCTTTAATATAAAAAGCACTAAGCCTTTTTGGGGCCAGTGCTTTCTCTTCGGTAACAGGGCGGACTGTAAGCTAGGCACACATTGCTCACCACTTATTAGACTACCCTCTATTGTTTATATTTTACTCCCTTTTTGTCCCGAAGTCCAGGGAAACCCTGGGGGCTAGCGGCCGGTTCTGGGGCACCGCTCTGGGTCATCCTTCAGGCCTTCCGGCTCTATTGTTATCTATGCTCACTCAGCTTGCCTGGAGTGCGGCGCTTCCTGTAAAATATCTAGCAGAATACCACCCGAGGTGAGGTAAATGCCGGTCTATGACTACGAGTGCGATGTCTGCAGTTTCCGCTTCGAGAAGCGGCAGCCCTTCGATGAAGAGCCCCTGTCCGTCTGCCCCCAGTGTCAGGGCAGGCTGCGCCGCATCATCCACCCCACCCCCGCCCTCTTTAAGGGGAGCGGCTTCTATATCACCGACAGCCGTAAGGGCACGGGAGAACCTTCCGGGGGAGAGTCGGACAAAAAACCTCACCAGGTGACATAGGGTGAAGGCGCTCCTGCAGCGGGTCAGCGCTGCCTCGGTCAGCGTTGCCGGAGAGCCGGTGGGTAGGATTGGCCGGGGGCTGGTGGTCCTGGTCGGCGTGGCCAGCGGCGATACCGAGCAGGACGCGCGCTATCTGGCCCGGAAGGCTGCCGGTCTACGCATCTTTACCGATGACGAGGGCAGGTTTAACCTCTCCGCCCTCGATATTAAAGGGCAGCTGCTGGTGGTGAGCCAGTTCACCCTGCTCGCCGATACCCGGAAGGGGCGCCGTCCCAGCTTCAGCGAAGCGGCCCCGCCGGAGATGGCCCGGGAACTATTTGCCAGCTTGGTAGCCGCCCTCCGTACCACCGGGCTTAAGGTAGAGACGGGACGCTTCCAGGAGCACATGCAACTGGAAATCCACAACGACGGCCCGGTGACCGTAATGCTGGACAGCCGGGACAAGCCCTAGTCCTGATTTACCCCTGCGGATTCCCAAGAGACGCCGGCTATTTTTGCCCTTTCGGAAACTAATTGCACAAACAAGTTGTTGCAATTGACTGACAATGGTGATAGAATTGGTGGCGTGAAAGCCAGATGGATAGGTAACAAGCTGTCTAACCTCGGCTACCGCCTGACGCCGCAGCGGCTGATGATTCTCAAGGCGGTAGAGGATGCCGATAGCCACATCAGCGCCGAGGAGATACATACCCAGGTGCTTAGCTACTATCCCCAGGTGAATATCTCCACGGTCTACCGGACGCTGGAGCTGGTCAAGGAGCTGGGTCTGGTGACGGAGACGGATATGGGCGACGGACGGGTGCGCTACCACTGCATGGGTAAGGGCCATCACCATCACCTCGTCTGCGAGAAGTGCGGCGGCATCATCGACATGGAGGAAGCGGTTCTGGACCCGCTGTGGTCTGAAATCGAGCGTAGATATAACTTCAAGGTCGATATGAAGCACCTGGTCTTCTTCGGCGTGTGCTCCCGGTGCCAGGGCTAAAATTTTTTTGCCGCCCGGTGCAACAAGTTGCAGTTGCACTAGAAAGCACTATTCATTTGTACTTCTGAGCGAGGTTAAGGCCGGGGAAAAGGGGGTGTCATGGCTGATAACGATATCGCCAAGCTTAAGGTGCTGCTCGGCTACTGGATTGAGCACAGCCGGGAACACAGCCAGGAGTTCAAAGAGTGGGCCGGCCGGGCCGAGGCAGCCGGAAAGCCCAAGACCGCCCGCGAGCTACTACAGGCTACCCGGGAGATGGACCAGGCTACCGAGTCGCTGGGCCGGGCCTTAGAAAGCCTGGGCAGATAGGAGCTAAGAATGTGTCTATCGAAGGCGTATCTTACCGGAGACGACCGGCCGGAGCTTATCCTGGACGAGGTTTCCTCTCTCAGGGTTGAGGGTGAGAAGCTGTTCCTGGGCACCCTCTTCGGAGAGCAGAAGGAAATCGTAGCCCGTATCAGGGAGATTGATTTCCTGACGCACCGTATTACCCTGGAAAAGATATAAATATAATAAGGAGGTTACCAGTGACCAGATTCAAGACCCTAGCCAGTGTGCTGCTGGCGCTGGGGATTGCGGCCAGCTTGCTCCTGGGAGCCTGCGCCCCGACCGACACGGCCAACCTAAACGTGGTTACCAGTACCTCGCTCATTGCGCAGATAGTATCCCGGGTCGGTGGCGATGAGGTCAGCGTGGTTAATATCATCCCGCCGGCGCAGTGCCCGGGGCACTTTGACGTTAAGCCGGGTGACGTTCAGAAGCTCTCCGACGCCGACCTTTTCCTGCTCCACGGCTGGCAGGGAGAGAAGTTCTCCCAGGAGCTGATTGACTCCGCCGACAACCCCGACCTGGTCGTGGTTAGCCTGGATATTCAAACCACCGAAAGCGACAACTGGATGGTGCCCTCTGTGCAGCGGGAGGCCACCGACCGGATTACCGACGCCCTGTGTCAGGTAGACAGCAAAAACTGCGCCGCCTACCAGCAGCGCGCCGCCGACTAC
>CAZXVG010000180.1:0-2541 GCA_964644205.1 uncultured Dehalococcoidales bacterium
TCAGCTCACTGGAGGCCAGGGGCACCCCGATGACGGGCAGGGTGGTCCAGCTGGCGATAACCCCGGGGAGGTGGGCGGCGCCGCCGGCGGCGGCGATTACGACCTCAATCCAGCGCCCCCGGGCTGCCTGAGCAAACTGGCGCACCTTTTCCGGGCTGCGGTGGGCGCTGATTACGGCCGCCTCATACTCGATGCCGAGCTTGGTCAGGACATCCATGGCCGGGCGCATGTCTTCCATGTCCGATTTACTACCCATAACGACAGCAACTAGCGGCATTTTCTACCTCACCCCCTGTGCTTTATGATAGTGACGAAGCCCCCCGAATTATAAGAGTGACGAAGTCCTTATAAAACCCCCGAATTATGAGAGTGACGAAGTCTCCATGCTAAATTAGTCCCCGGTCGGCCTGCTTACGTTAGCTATAGCCCAGCTTTTCCCAGGCGGCGTTGACAAGCTGATAGTGTATGAAGATATACTCCTCGACCTGCTCCATATAGGACGTCCACTGGATTAGGTCGGGGCTCGTGGGCTGTTTTACCAGCTGCGGCGGCTGGCTACTATTGAAGATAAGGGGCCATAGCTCCCGGTATTGCTTGTCCTTGTCCAGCTCTTCGATGGTCTGGGCCCAGACTATGGTAATCTCCTGGTATCGCAGCGACAGCTCTGCGCTGGTTATCTCGCCGCTGTCTGCCTGTGCCTCCGCCTCCTGGCTGCTCTCACTAGCGTAATTGGCCAGCTGGTCTAGGGTATATGCGTATGCCGTGAGCAGTTCCACCGTGGTCGGCTTTGCCTGGCAGCTACACAGGGCAACCGGTAACAAGACCAGACCGGCTAATAGCAGCGCTTTCACTGTAATCCGCTCCAGCTATAAGTAATAAATGAGGGCTCTCACACCAGGGCGATGTCCTTCCGGTAGTGGCACCCCTCGAAGCTAACTCGCGTGATATTGCTGTAGACCCTCTCCCTGGCCTCGGCGAGGGTCTTCCCCGTGGCGACCACCGTGAGCACCCGGCCGCCGCTGGTGAGCACCCGTCCCGACTCCGTGTCCCGTCTGGTCCCGGCCTGAAACACCAGGATGTCGCTGTCCAGCCTGTCCAGCCCGCTGATGGGGAAGCCGGTCTGGTAGCCGGCGGGGTAGCCGCCGGAGGCCATGACCACCCCCACGCAGGCATCATCACTCCACTCCACCGCTGTACTATCGAGGTTTCCGTTTATCGTTGCTAGCATGACATCTACCAGGTCGGTCTTGAGCCGGGGCAGCATGACCTGGGTCTCCGGGTCGCCGAATCGGGCATTAAATTCTAGCACTTTTGGCCCGTCTTTGGTAGCCATCAAGCCTCCATAGAGGACGCCTTTATAGGGCCTGCCCTCCCTGGCCATGGCGGCGGCGGTCGGTTTGAGGATGGTCTCGTTTACCTTGCGGTAGAGCTCCGGGGTGGCGAAGTGGGGGGGGCTGAAGCTACCCATACCGCCGGTGTTGGGGCCCCGGTTGCCGTCGAAGGCCGGCTTGTAATCGCAGGCGGAGACCATGGGGACGATGGTCTTACCGTCGCTGAAGGCAAAAGAGCTCATCTCCCGGCCCACCAGACACTCCTCGACGATTACCCTGTCCCCGGAGGCGCCGAAGGCTTTGGCTTCCATGATGGTGTGCAGGAATTCCAGGGCCTGCGGGATGGAATCGACCACGGCGACCCCCTTACCGGCGGCCAGGCCGTCGGCCTTGATTACCAGGGGCGGGGTCTGCTTTTCGATGAACTCTCGGGCGCTTGCGTAGTCGGAGAAGCTCTTACCCCGGGCGCAGGGGATGCCGTATTTTTGCATCAGCTCCCGGGCGAATACCTTGCTGGCTTCTATCTCGGCGGCCAGCTTGCTGGGGCCGAAGATGGGTATGCCCAGGCCCTGGAAGTGGTCGGTGATGCCCTGGGCCAGGGGTGCCTCCGGGCCGACCACGACCAGCTCTACATCTTCTTTCCGGGCTGCCTGAGCGAGCCCGCTGATGTCGTCGGCCTTTATCTCCAGGTTACGGGCAATCCGGGCGGTGCCGGCGTTACCCGGTGCCGCCAAAATCTCCTTGACCCTGGGGCTCTGGGCCAGCTTCCAGACTAGGGTATGCTCTCTGGCCCCGCTGCCGACCACCAGTATCTTCAAGTAGCTTGCTCCCCGGTCTTTATTGAATCTGGTACTCTATCTGCACGTCTATCTCGGCTTTCGGGCTGGCCGACTCGGCGGTCATTACGAAGTAACCCGTCTCCGGGACGCTAAAAAGGAAGCTGCCCTCCGGGCTGGCGACGATCATCCCCTCTTTGAGCCAGCCCAGCTTCCCGTCTTCGGCCTCCTGCTCGGGATTTGGCTGCTTTTCGTAGGGGACGTATCCGAACGTCAGCTCCGACGGGCTGAAGAGGGACAGCATTAGTGATGCCCCCTGTGCGGAGAAGTCTAAGTCCAGTTTCTGCCCGCGTTCCAGATAGAGGCTGATGTTATAGCGGGCATAGTTATCGGTATCGCCCGGCTCGGCGTCGGAGAACAGCTGGAAGTTGAGC
>CAZXVG010000181.1:0-2486 GCA_964644205.1 uncultured Dehalococcoidales bacterium
TAGTTGAAGGCCAGGTTGAAGGTCATCCCGGTGTTGTCCCTGGTGAGTTCCATAGCCTTCTTGATGGACTCCTGAAGGGGCGGCGGGAGCTCTTCGCGGCGGCCGAGGTGGTGCAGCCTGATGCCCAGCTTGTGAAGCGCCAGGGACTCCCGGTCGATTATCTGCTGAAAGACGCGCAGGATGGCGCCGACCTCCTGGGCGGGCCGGCCCCAGTTTTCGGTGGAGAAGCCGAAGAGGGTGAGGTATTCTAGGTGATACTGGCGGTTGAGGTATCTGATGGTGGCGCGGGCCCTTTCCAGCCCGGCGAGGTGTCCCTCGAATCTGGGCAGCCGGCGTTTTTCCGCCCACCGCCCGTTACCGTCCATGATGATGGCGATATGGCGGGGCAGACGGCTCTCTTCCTCTGTATCTGGTGCCCGGTCTTCCATCTCATAAGTTGGCAGGCGTGGCCGGCTTTTGGACTAGACCTCCCTCAGTTCGGCTTGCTTATCCTGCCCTACCTTGTCGGCGTCGGCGGTAAAAACATCGGTTATCTTCTGCAGCTGGTCCAGGGCGCGCTTGAGCTCGTCCTGTGATATCGCCTTGTCCTTCTCCTGCTTCCTCAGCTCGTCCATGGTCTCCCGTCTCAGGTTGCGGATAACCACCTTTTCCTTCTCAACCCGGCCGTGTACCACCTTGGCCAGTTCCTGGCGCCGCTCCTCGCTTAAGGGCGGGATATTTATTCTGATGACGTTGCCGTCGCTGGTCGGGTTTAAGCCGAGGTCGGACTTCTGGATTGCCTTCTCGATGCTGGAGAGGCTGCTCTTGTCCCAGGGCTGAATGACGAGCAGGCCGGCTGCCGGGGTGGAGATGGCCGCCAGCTGGTTAAGGGACATGGGCAGGCCGCCGTAGTCCACCCTGACGTGTTCCAGCAGGGCCGGGTTAGCCCGCCCCGTGCGGATGGTGGCTAAATCCTTCTTCAGGATGCCGACGGCGGTGCGCATCTTTTCTTCGGTATTGTGTAAAAGATCGATGGTCATGCTGCTACTCGCTGGATATCATGGTGCCGATGGCCTCGCCGTTGATGGCGCGCTCGATACTGTGCGGGGCCTGGAGGTCAAAGACTACTATGGGCAGCCTGTTTTCCAGACAGAGGGAGAGGGCGGTGGCGTCCATGACATCGAGGCGTAGGTTGAGGGCTTCCAGGTGCGTCAGCCGCTCGAACCTCTTGGCGTTGGGGTTCTTGCGGGGGTCGGCGTCGTAGACCCCGTCGACGTTGTTCTTGGTCATGAGGAGCACCTCGGCCCCGATTTCGATGGCGCGCAGCGCCGCGGCCGTGTCCGTGGTCATGTAGGGATTACCGGTGCCCCCGGCGAAGATAACGACCCGCCCCTTCTCCAGGTGGCGGATGGCACGGCGTCTGATGTAGGGCTCGGCTACCTGCTCGATACCGATGGCCGACTGGGTTCTGGTAGTCACCCCGGCCTCTTCCAGGGCATCCTGGAGGGCCAGGGCGTTAATCACCGTGGCCAGCATGCCGGCATAGTCGGCGGTGACCCGGTCCATCCCCTTTCGCTCGGCGGCGGCCCCCCGCCAGATGTTGCCCCCGCCGACCACCACGGCGATGCCCGTCCCCGTTTCGGCTACCTGCTTAATCTGGTCGGCTATCAGGCTGACGGTATGGCGGTCGATGCCAAATCTGGTCTTTCCGCTGAAGGCTTCGCCGCTGAGTTTGAGGAGAACCCGCTGGTAGCTAGTGGCGGTCATGGCTGGTACCTATTTCCCCATTTCGAATCTTGAGAACCTGGCTATCTTGATATTCTCGCCCACCTTGGCGATGGTCTCGATAATGACATCCTGAACGGTCTTGGTCGGGTCCTTGATGTATGGCTGGAGCAGGAGGCAGGCGGCCTCTAGCTCCAGGTCTTTATCTTCTTCAGGGGCCTCGTCCTGGGAGATGAACTGGGCGGGCACGGCGGCTACCTGCATCGCCAGGTTGTGCGCCAGCTCCTTAAATTCGTAGGTGCGGGCCACGAAGTCGGTCTCGCAGTTTAACTCGACCATGGCACCGATACGCCCGCCGGTATGGATGTAGGCTTCAACTACCCCCTGATTAGCGGCGCGTTCCGCCTTCTTCTGCGCCTTGAGGATGCCCTTTTCCTTCAGGATCTGGAGCGCTTTTTCGGTGTCGCCTTCAGCTTCGAGAAGGGCATTACGGCAGTTCATAATACCGGCCCCGGATTTCTCACGCAGTTCCTTTACACTGGCGGTAGGAATCTCCAAGTCTGCCTCCTTAACTCATTCATCTTCAGGAGGGGTGAAAACAATCGGTTCCAGACTGTCTTCGGCTTCCCCTCCGGTCTCTTCCTGGGCTTCCTCGGCTGTGGGTGGGGTGCCTCCCGTCTTCCCCTCGATAACAGCGTCGGCGATTTTGCTGCACACCAGCCTGATGGCCTTGATGGCGTCGTCGTTGGTCGGAATCGGGTAGTCGATGTCGGTGGGGTCGC
>CAZXVG010000182.1:0-2463 GCA_964644205.1 uncultured Dehalococcoidales bacterium
ACCAGGCTATCCACGTTAGAGACCTGAATCTGGGCACGGATATTACGGTAGCTAATGACCCCGACGAGCTGGTGGTCAAGGTCAGCGAGAAGGCGATATCCAGGGTCGTCGAGGAAGTCGCCGAGGCTATCAAGGAAGAGGTTCCGGAGGCAGAGGAAGCCGAGGCTGAAGCCGAGGCGGAGGGGCCGCCGGCTGAGTAGGCCGCCGCTTTCGGCAGACTGTTATTAGGAACCAGCGCCGATGATTATTGACTTCCATACTCACGTGTTCTCGCCCCGGATAAAGAAGAACCGCCTTAAGTACGTCCAGGCAGACCCCTGCTTCGCCCTCCTCTACGAGCAGAAAAACGCCCGGCTGGCCACCGCCGACGAGCTCATCGCCAGCATGGACGAAGACGGTATCGATATGGCGGTCATTGCCAACATCGGCTGGACTACCCACGAGCTCTGCCTTGAGACCAACGACTACATCCTGGAGGCTATCGCCCGCTACCCCGAGCGCCTCATAGGCTTCGGGGCCGTCCAGCCCCAGGCGGGAGAGGCGGCTATTGCCGAAATCGAGCGCTGCGCCCGCGCCGGGATAAAGGGCATCGGCGAGCTCCGGCCGGACATGCAGATGCTTAACCTCGGCGACCGGGAGACGATGGCCCCCTTTGTCAAGGCGCTAATTAAACACGGACTGATTCTCCTTACCCACGCCTCCGAACCCGTCGGCCACTACTACCCCGGCAAGGGCAACATTACCCCCGAGGTCCTCTACCACTTCATGGTCGCCTTCCCCGAGGTAGTAACGGTATGCGCCCACTGGGGAGGGGGGCTTCCCTTTTACGCCCTGATGCCCGAGGTAAAAGACGCCCTGAAAAACGCCTACTTCGACACCGCCGCTTCCCCCTTTCTCTATAGCCCCCAGGTATACCCCCGGGTCATCGAGCTGGTGGGTAGCGACCGGGTCGTCTTCGGCAGCGACTGGCCCCTTATCCCCCCGAAACGGTTGCTCAGCGAAATCGACTCCCTGGAGCTAACCCCGGAGGTGAAGACCGCGATTCTGGCCGGTAACGCCCAGAGACTGCTGGGCATAGCCGCCCAGGGAAGCCGGGCTTAAGTCATGGAACTGGTCCGCTCTTTTCTCGCCATCGAGCTACCCGAAGACCTGAAGCAGCGGCTCGCCCATCTGGAGGCCGAGCTTAAAAAGGGCGAACCGCCCGGGGTGAAGTGGGTCAGCCCCGAGGGCATCCACCTCACCCTCAAGTTTCTGGGTAATATCAGCCCCGGGAGCATCGAAGCCATCACCGGGGCCATAGAGGAGTCGGCGCGGGGGATAGCCCCCTTCCGGCTGAGGGCCAGCGGACTGGGGGTCTTCCCCAGCCCGAAGCGGGCCCGGGTTGCCTGGGTGGGCATCGAGGGAGAGCTAGACCGGCTGAGTCAGCTACAAAAACGGCTCGAGACCAATCTGGCCCGGATTGGTTTCACCCCGGAGTCACGGGCTTTCACCCCCCACCTCACCCTGGCCCGCCTTAAGGACTACGTCTCCCCCGATGACCGGCAGAGATTCGGCAGCCGCGTCGCCGGCCACGAGTTCAGCGCCGGAGACATCGAGGTTAAGGCTATCAGCCTGATGAAAAGCCAGCTTTCTAGAAGCGGGGCCGTCTACAGCCGCCTCAGCTCGACCGGGCTTGAGGGGGAATAGGGCCGGAGACGTCTAAAACCACGTCCGAAAGTGTCCGGCCAGGCTCTTGTCAAGGGCCGACTACCTAGTGTATACTGTAGAAAATTTAACTCGGCTGGGAGGTGGACTTAATGGACCAAACCAATTTCCCCAAGTGTCTGAAGTGTAACAGTGGCGAGCTGGTGCCCCTATCCGACTTCGGCAGCCAGGGGGCGGCAATACACTACAAGGCTTGGGTCTGTACCAACCCTGAATGCGGCTTCAACCTGAAAATCAGGAACGGGGATATCTATATTAACGAGCCCATCATGAGCGGTAGTCTGCACGGTAACCGCTCCCACTAGCTAAAGGACGGTAACTGACCCCGAATCAGGTTAGCAGGTGGGCCTCAGCGGTGAGTATGCTTCGTCAGGCGGCTAAACTCAAAAGAGAGGCGCTTGATTTACTATTCCCCAAATGGTGTATCGGCTGCGGCCGGGAGGGCGCTTTTATCTGCCCCTCCTGTCGCGAGTTGATGCCGCGCTTAGTGCCACCGCTCTGCCCCCGGTGCGGCCTCCCCCAACCCGAAGGCCGTCTCTGCCCCGGCTGCGTAAGCTGGCCGGCTGCCATAAACGGCATCCGGGCCCCCTTCCGCTTCGAGGGGCTGGTACGCACCGCCGTTCACCAGCTGAAATACCAAAACCTGAGAGCCCTGAGCGAGACCCTGGCCGGATTCCTCGGTGACTACCTGGCCGTAAGCCCCATACCGGCGGCGGTGCTGGTACCCGTCCCGATACATGACCGGAGGCTAAAGGAGCG
>CAZXVG010000183.1:0-2401 GCA_964644205.1 uncultured Dehalococcoidales bacterium
CCCTGGGCAAGTGCGAGGTCTTTGAGTTCAGCAACGAGAACATCTTCGTTCGTATTCTGGAGAACGTGCGCCAGCGGGATACCTTTGTCATCCAGCCCCTGTCCTCCCCGGTCAATAAGAACCTGGTGGAGCTATTGATTATGCTTGACGCCCTGAAGCGGGCGTCGGCGGCGCGCATCACGGCGGTGGTTCCCTACTACGCCTACGGGCGTACCGATAAGAAAGACCAGCCGCGGGTGCCGATAACGGCGCGCCTGGTGGCTGACCTGCTCACCGTGGCCGGGGCCAACCGGCTGCTCACGGTTGACCTGCACGCTGCCCAGATTCAGGGCTTTTTCAACATACCGGTTGATGAGCTCACCGCCCTTTACATCCTGGGCCGCTATTTCGAGGAGAAGGGCCTTGACCACAGCCTAGTGGTGGTGGCTACCGACATCGGCATTTCCAAGCGGGCGCGTGACCTGGCGGAAAAGCTTAATTCCCCCCTGGCCATCGTGGAAAAGAGGCGGGTGGGCAACGCCGACCGCGCCGAGGCCCTGAACATTATCGGTGAGGTAGAGGGCAAGGTGGCGCTCACGGTGGACGACGAGATAGACACCGCCGGTTCCCTGGTAAACGTGGTCGAAGCCCTGGAGAGGCGGGGGGCCAGGGAGGTATATTCCTGCTGCACCCACCCCATATTTTCCGGCCAGGCAATCCCCCGGATAGCTGCCTGCTCGGTAAAAGAGGTAGTGGTTACCGATACCGTCCCGGTGGATATCACCAGGAAGCTGGATAAGATTACCGTCTTACCGATTGCGCCGCTTTTGGGTGAGGCGATACATCGCATTCATACCGGACTCTCCATAGGAGCTTTGTTTGAGCAACAGTGAAGAGCTGGTCGAGGTTTATCGGGCCAGCGGAGAGATGGAGGCCCAGGTTATCCGGAGCCTGCTTGAGTATCACGGCATCCCGTGCCTCTTGAAGGGCGAGGCGGCGCGCAACATCTACGGCCTCACCGTGGACGGGATTGCCGAGGTGAGGATTATGGTCTGGGAGCGTATGGCCGATGAGGCCAGGTCACTTATTAAGGGAAGGGAATCATGATGAAGTTATTCAGCGGCTTTGGGGACTCCAATGAGAGGGAGCTCAAGCGTCTCCAGCCGCTTATCGACAGGATAAACGGGCTTGAGCCCGATTTCGAGCGGCTTAGCGACGAGGAGCTGCGCGCTAAGACCGGCGAGTTTAAGGCCCGGCTTAAGGACGGGGCGGCGCTGGACGAGCTCCTGCCCGAGGCCTTTGCCGCCGTCAGGGAGGCGGCCAATAGGACGCTGCACCAGCGCCACTACGACGAGCAGCTTCTGGGGGGCATCGTCCTCCATCAGGGCAAGATTAGCGAGATGAAGACCGGCGAGGGTAAGACCCTGGTGGCTACCCTGCCCCTCTACCTCAACGCCCTGACCGGCAAGGGCTGTCACCTGGTCACCGTCAACGACTACCTGGCCCGGCGCGACCCTTACTGGATGGGGCCGGTCTATCATGCCCTGGGGGTAAGCGTGGCCAGTATCTACCCCATGCAGAGCCCGGACGAGCACACCCCGGCCCGGCTCTATGACCCCGACTACGATTCGCAGAGGGAGCATGATCCCTGGCGCCACTTCCGCTCCATCCCCCGCGAGGAGGCTTACCAGGCGGACATCACCTACGGCACCAGTAGCGAGTTCGGTTTTGACTACCTCAGGGACAACATGGTGACCGACCTGAGGAACTGTGTCCAGAAAGAGCTTAATTATGCCATCGTCGACGAGGTGGACAACCTCTTAATCGACGAGGCCCGGACGCCGCTCATTATCAGCGGCCCCGACGAAGAGGCGGGCAAGCTCTATCCGTTATTCGCCCACCTGGTGCGCAGCCTCAAGCCGGGAGAGGACTATACCACTGATGAGCAGCGGCGCGGCATAGAGGAGGTAACCGAGGCTGGCTATGAGAATGCGGAGAGGATGCTGAGAAGGGACGGGATACTGAAGTCGGGGCACCTCTGGGACGGCGATATCGAGCACGCCCGTCTCAAGCATCACCTGGAAAATGCCATACTGGCTAAGGAGTTCTATCAGCGCGATAAAGAGTACGCAGTCAGGTCTGGTGATAAGGGCGCCGAGGTGGTCATCGTCGACCAGTTCACGGGGCGGCTGATGCTGGGGCGGCGTTACGCCGACGGGCTGCATCAGGCGATAGAGGCTAAGGAGCAGATGAGGGGGGAACGGGTGGCGATTCAGCGGGAGACCAAGACCTTCGCCACCATTACCATCCAGAACTACTTCCGTATGTACGGGAAGCTGGCCGGGATGACCGGCACCGCGGTCACCGAGGCCGAGGAGTTTCACAAGATATATAACCTTGAGGTGCTGGTTATTCCCACCCA
>CAZXVG010000184.1:0-2372 GCA_964644205.1 uncultured Dehalococcoidales bacterium
CTAGCTATCAACGGGCAGAAAACACCAATGACAACACCTATCAGCAACCACAAGCCACTGTCCATTTCTCGCCTCCTCTCAAACCTTTATATCCACCTCATTGATTTCCCGTCGTAGCTCGATGATGCGGTCGCGCAGCAGGGCCGCCTTCTCGAACTCCAGGTTACGGGCCGCCGTCTTCATCTGCGCCTCAAGCTCCTTAACGAGACGGGCGATGTCCTCCCTGGACAGCGGGGCCCCTTCGTAGGGGGCGCGGGGCTCGGCGACGGCACGCACCCTCTCGGTGATGTCCCGGATGGCCTTCTTTATCCCCTGAGGGGTAATACCGTGCTCTTTATTGTAAGCCTCCTGAATCTGGCGGCGGCGCTTGGTCTCCTCTATCGCCCGCGCCATGGAGCCGGTGACGGTATCGGCATACATAATCACGTGCCCGTCGATGTGGCGGGAGGCACGCCCCATGGTCTGAATCAGGGCTTGCTCGGAGCGGAGATAGCCCTCTTTATCGGCGTCCAGAATGGCCACCAGGCTCACCTCGGGCAGGTCAAGCCCCTCACGGAGCAGGTTGATGCCCACCACCACGTCGTAGACCCCGAGGCGCAGCGAGCGCAGGATGTCCACCCGCTGCAGGGTATCAATCTCGGAGTGAAGATAGTGGGTCTTTACCCCCGTCTCCACCAGGTACTCAGCCAGCTCCTCGGCCATGCGCTTGGTGAGGGTGGTTACCAGGCAGCGCTCCCCCCGCTCGACCCGGCTCTTGACCTGGTCGAGGAGGTCGTCAATCTGCCCCCGGGTCGGCTTCACCTCGACCGTGGGCTCGAGGAGGCCGGTGGGGCGGACGAGCTGCTCCACCACCTGCTGGCTGTGCTCGTACTCGTAGCGGGATGGGGTCGCCGAGGTGTAGATGACCTGGTTTAAGTGCTGGTTAAACTCGGTGAAGTTGAGGGGGCGGTTGTCCAGGGCCGAGGGCAGGCGGAAGCCGTACTCCACCAGGGTCTCCTTGCGCGAGCGGTCGCCGCGATACATCCCCCGAATCTGGGGCAGGGTCATGTGCGACTCGTCGATAATCATGAGGAAGTCATCGGGGAAGTAGTCCAGCAGCGTCCAGGGCGGGCTGCCCGGGGCACGCCCGGAGAGGTGGCGGGAGTAGTTCTCCACCCCGGCGCAGTAGCCCGCCTCCCGCAGCATCTCTAAATCGTAGTTGGTGCGCGCCTCAAGACGCGACGCCTCCAGGAGCTTACCCTGCCCTTTGAGCTCGGCCAGCCTCTCCCCGAGCTCTTCCTGAATGCTCTCGATAGCCCGCGCTAGCTTATGGTGTGAGGTAACGAAGTGCCTGGCGGGATAGATGTCCACCGCTTCCAGCTCACGGAGCAGCTCCCCGGTGAGCGGCTCTATCTCCACAATGCGCTCGATGTCATCGCCGAAGAACTCGACGCGCACTGCCAGCTCCTCGTAGGAGGGCTGAATCTCCAGGGTATCCCCCCGGATGCGGAACCGGCCCCGGGTGAAGTCGATGTCGTTACGCTCATACTGCATATCCACCAGCCGGCGCAGGAGCTCCGTCCGGGGGTAGCTACTACCCCGCTTCAGGGTGCAGACGAAGCCGCGGTACTCCTCCGGCTCGCCCAGGCCGTAGATGCAGGACACCGAAGCCACAATCACCACGTCGCGGCGCTCGAAGAGGGCGCGGGTGGCCGAGTGACGCAGCTTGTCAATCTCCTCGTTGATGTCGGCGTCCTTCTCGATGTAGAGGTCGTGCTGGGGGACGTAGGCCTCGGGCTGGTAGTAATCGTAGTAGCTGACGAAGTACTCCACGGCGTTATCGGGGAAGAAGTCCCGGAACTCGGCGGCCAGCTGGGCGGCCAGGGTCTTGTTGTGGCTGATAACCAGGGTCGGCCTGTTTACCCGGGCGATAACGTTGGCCATGGTGAAGGTCTTGCCGCTGCCGGTAACCCCCAAAAGCGTCTGGTGCCGGTAGCCTTTATCTAAACCAGCCACCAGCCCGTCCACCGCCTGGGGCTGGTCGCCGGTGAGCTTAAAATCGGAGACTATCTTGAAAGAAGACATGGCTAACCCTCAGGGATAGTATATTCCTTTGGGTGAACGGCTTCAATTTGTGGAAAATGGGCGCCCCACCCCCTTGACAAAGGCCCGCCGCCTGACTAAACTTTGCCTGTCACAGCACCCCCACCACCCCTATTCGCCGGTAACGGAGGGACGTCATGAAGACCAGCACTAAACCGATACCCGCCCCCGACTTCGAGGCGACCAGCAGCGAGGGCGAGGCGGTACGCCTCTCCACCGTCAGGGGCAAAAAGCCCGTCGGCCTGGTCTTCAACCGCGGCTTCGGCTGACCATTCTGCCAGCGGCACCGG
>CAZXVG010000185.1:0-2364 GCA_964644205.1 uncultured Dehalococcoidales bacterium
GGCCTCTCTTGTCCGGTTCCAGCTCGGCGATAATCTCCATGGCCCGAATCTTGGGCGCTCCGGAGACGGTGCCTGCTGGAAAGCAGCTTCTCAGGGCGTCGAACTGGGAGAGCCCCGCCTTGAGCCGTCCGCGGACGTGGGATACCAGGTGCATCACGTGGGAGTAGCGCTCGATATCCATGAGCTGGCTTACCTCCACCGTGCCCGGCTCGCTGACCCGCCCGATGTCGTTACGCCCCAGGTCGACCAGCATAATATGCTCCGCACACTCCTTCTCGTCGTGCTTTAGTTCCTCGGCCAGGGCGATATCTTGGGCCGGGGTCATGCCCCGGGGCCGGGTGCCGGCGATGGGGTGGGTGGAGACGATGCCGTCCTCCACCCTTACCAAAAGCTCGGGAGAGGAGCCCACGATGTGGAAGTCTCCCAGGTGAAGATAGTACATGTAGGGGGAGGGGTTCAGGGAACGCAGCGCCCGGTATAGGGCAAAGGGGTGAGCCTTTACCGGCCGGGCCAGGCGCTGTGACAGGACAGCCTGGATGATGTCGCCGGCGTAGATATACTCCTTGGTCCGGGCGACACCGGCTTCGAACCTGGCCTGGGTGAGGTTCGAGGCGGCGGGGGGTATCGAGGATGGGGTCGGCGGCGGGGGTGGGGTGGGGGTGGGCTGCTTAAGCCTCTCCACCAGGCTGTCAATGCGGCGGGTCGCCTCGCGGTAGGCGGCCTCGACATCGCCGTTAAGGTGAGCGTGGGAGACGACCTTAATCTTGTGGGTCAGGTGGTCGAAGACGAGCAGGCTGTCAGCCAGCATCATGACCGACTCGGGAAGCCCCAGCGGGTCGGGGTCGGGGGAGGGCAGCCTCTCGAAGTAGCGGGCGACCTCATAACCCAGGTAGCCGACCATGCCGCCGTGGAAGCGGGGCAGGCCGCTTACCGGCACCAGCCTAAACCGGCGTAGCTCCTTTTCTATGGGCAGCAGGGGGTCAATCGGCTGCTCGGCGCCGGTCTTCAGAATGAGGGAAGGCTCGGTGCCCAGAAAGCTGTAGCGGGCCAGCTGCTCGCCGCCCTCGACACTCTCCAGGAGGAAGGAGTAGTCTCCCCGGGCTATCTTGAGGTAGGCAGACACCGGGGTCTCCAGGTCGGCCATAATCTCGCGGCAGACCGGCACCAGGTTACCCTCTTTGGCTAGCTCTCTAACCTCTTCCAGAGTGGGCTGATACATTTTGTCTCCCTAAAACAAAAACCCCCGTCCCTTAAAGGGGCGAGAGTTTCACTTCGCGGTGCCACCCTTCTTAGCCGGCTCATGAAAGCGGCGCAACCGACTATCTCTTTTCAGGTACAGAGGTTTTTTACCTCGATACCCTGGGGTCTGATAACGCTCCCCTTGCGGCGTAGCCTACTTGCCGGTATCCACCAGCTTTCAACCCGCGGCTCCCAAGTCCATTCACCTTCTGCGCCAGCATCGGCTCACACCTTACCCGACTCTCTGCGCCTCGCTGGAAGGCTACTAGTCTTGTTCCCAGCCTTTAGGCTATTCAATTAAGTTGAATGTAACATAACATTGGCTGTTTGTCAAACTGTGCCTTCTTCTGAACGGAAAGGGGCATAGTGGGCGGCTTCAAATTGACTTCACCCCTGGGCGCTGGTAACATTGAGGTGAAATGAGAGAAAGTCTCCCCCTCTTTCCATTGACCGCCGAGGTGGATGGCCGGGGTCACCTCTTAATCGGCGGCTGCGACGCTACCGAGCTAGCGGCGGAGTTCGCGACGCCGCTCTATGTTTTTGACGAGCTTAGCCTGCGCCGTAAGTGCGCTGAGTTTAAGACCGAGTTCGGCGGGCGCTATGCCGACACCGGGGTTATCTACGCCGCCAAGGCCTTTATAAATACCCAGCTGGCCCGGCTCCTTAACGAGGAGGGGCTGGGGCTGGATGTGGTCTCGGCGGGCGAGCTCTATATCGCCCGTGAGGCCGGTTTCCCCCTGGACAGGGTCTACCTCCACGGGAACAATAAGTCGGCTGAAGAGCTAGCGCTGGCCCTTGAGTGGCGGGTGGGGCGTATTGTGGTGGATAACCTGGGTGAGCTTGAGATACTCAGCGGGCTGGCGAGGGAACGGGGAGCCAGGCCTGATATCCTGCTCCGTCTCTCTCCCGGGGTTGACCCTCATACCCATAAGTATATCGCCACCGGCGTTATCGACAGCAAGTTCGGTTTCCCCATGCCCGGCGCCGAGGAAGCCGTGGCCCGGGCGCTAGCTTCGAACCTTAACCTGGTCGGTCTCCACTTTCACATCGGCTCTCTCATCCCTGAGGTGGCGCCTTACGAGCTGGCTATCGAGCGCGTGCTCGACCTTGCCGCCGAGATGAAGA
>CAZXVG010000186.1:0-2359 GCA_964644205.1 uncultured Dehalococcoidales bacterium
TGAAGACGTAGCGCCGTCTGAAAATTATTGCGGGATGTTAGTTAACACTCCATCGGAAAGTCAATTCTAAAAGCATAGCTTAGTAAGGGCCTCGCTGCATCACGCTCAAACAGAAGTAGAGAATTAGCTAACAAATAGCTAACCATCAGGGCACAACGGAATGTCACTGGATGACATTTTACGCACTAAACGAGGTTCGGACAACTGACACAAAAGCTCTAATTTGAACGTAATAATACTATTCAGCACAACTGGCGGCAAATTTCAAGACCGTCACCATAGACCACTCGGACACCCCTCCGAGTTGGAGTAGCCAAGAGGTATTATACCGAGAAGTCCGCTAAATTTCTATCGGGGTTGACAAGCTTGCTCTGGGGCACTATCATTCACCCGAGGTTTACCGAGGAAATTGCACATGGCTCCCAAGTACCAGGTAGGTCAGAAGGTCACCATCACGCCGGTTAAGGCTCAGCCGCTGTCCACCAGGGATGCGGCCCTGGAGCCGTATGCCGGTTGCGTCGGTAAGGTCAGAGATTTCTACTGGGTGAGCATGGGCGCTAGCGGCGGTAACTTCTACCTCTACACGGTAACGGTGATGATGGAGGCCGAAGAGAAAGAAATCGTAGTCCACGAAGATGAACTGACGGTCTGCATCGAGTAGGTTTTAAGAATATAACTCGCGGTCTGCGCTAAGCAGGTCTCAGGGATGGAGCTCCCCTACAGCGGCGCTAGTCGCAGCTAAACCCGATGAGCCGTATTTTGCTGTCCGCCTCGTCGATCGTCCAGATGGTCATACACTCGCCCCAGTTTTTGGTGGTCACCGTGCCCTTGATTTCCCATTTCCCTTTACCCTGGTAGCTGGCGTCCCATGTCCCCGTGGCGGTTGCCGGCTCAATCTTGCCGTATGCCGCGGCCTCTTCTTCCCCGACGCTCTCCGCGAAGTAGTCGTCGATGTAGGGCACACCGGCAACTGCGATGATGGCAATGGCCTGCTGCCGGTTCAGGGCCGGTGGGTTTGTCAGGTTTTCCAGAAGGCCGCAGCCGAGGATGGGCACCATCAGCACTGCCAGGAGGCTAGCCAGCCAGAATCCTCTCGTCTTACCTTTCAATTTCGGTTCCCCCTTCCGCAATGTGACACCTAAGTCTATACGGCTTACGCTATTAAATCTTCCGGGATACCCAGACCCCACTTGCAGACAGGGCAGGTTATGCTTTTAATCAGGTACTTGTCCCTTGTCTGCTGCTCCTGGGGCGTCCCTTTGAATTCCACCGCCAGTTGGCTGACTCTATCCCTGGTAATGTGAACGAATGTCCCGCATCGGGGACACAGGATATAGCGCCGGTCGCCTTTAATCAGGATGCCGGTCTCGGGGGCGGATTCCCTCGGTTCGAGCTTTTTGCCCAGCTTGAATAGCTCCCCTTCTATCTCGGGGAGTCTGGGGCGGGCTTCGGGCATTTTACCCTCCAGGATGGCGCACTTCAGGTCGTATAGCTCTTCCCAGCGCCTGATGATTTTCTGGCGTTCCGCCTCGGTCTTGCCCTCCAGCCCTTCCGGGATAATATCCTGGTATTCCATAGCCATCTCCTCGTTCCAGACGGACTCATGACCTCATTAGCTATCTGATTACCTCGGCGCCGACGTAGGGCCTGAGGACCTCGGGGATAACGATACTGCCGTCGGCCTGCTGGTAGTTTTCCATGACGGCGATGAGCACCCGGGGCAGGGCTAGCCCGGAGCCGTTCAGGGTGTGCACGAACTGGGGTCTAGAGTCGGCGGCGGCCCGGTAGCGAATGAGGGCCCGGCGGGCCTGGAAGTCGGCGCAGTTGGAGCAGGAGCTTACCTCCAGCCACTCGTTACAGCCGGGGGCCCACATCTCGAGGTCATAGGACTTACTAGAGGCGAAGCCCAGCTCGGCGGTGCACAGCTCCAGCACCCGATAGGGTATGGCCAGCTTCTGACACACCTCTTCAGCGGCGTTCACCATCTTCTCAAGCTCCTGGTTGGAGGTAGCCGGCTCGACGAACTTGTAGAGCTCCACCTTATCGAACTGGTGGCCGCGCTTTATGCCCCGCGTGTCCTTACCGGCGCTCATCTTCTCCCGCCGGAAGCAGGCGGTGTAGGCGACGTAGTAGATGGGCAGCACCGCCGGCGGGATGATTTCGTGGCGGTGGAGGTTGGTGAGGGGCACCTCGGCGGTGGGCACAAACCAGAAGTCATCCTCCTCGTCGTGGTAGAGGTTGTCGGCGAATTTGGGCAGGTTGCCTGTGCCCGTCATGCACTCCCGCTTGACCATAAAAGGCGGGTAGATTTCCTGAAAGCCGTGCTCTTTAGTATGGAGGTCGAGCATGAAGGAGATGA
>CAZXVG010000187.1:0-2338 GCA_964644205.1 uncultured Dehalococcoidales bacterium
CATAAATTGTTAGCACTCTCAACCCCAGACTGCTAACTGGTATATCATACTGTAAAAAATCCCAACTATCAACCGTCACCACAGCCACTGGCAGCTATTCATGGCTATTCAGGGGCATTACGGCATCTTAGCAACCTGCTGCTCTACCTGAAAGATAGCTCCCGCCATATGCGGCGCCATTTTCCGTGGTTTATCGGATTTAGCCGTGGTTTCTCCGGTAGCCAGAGGGCAGCGCCTTAAGCCAGCTTGAGGCCGGGAATAACGTCCAGGCCCGGGCCGTCTACCCTGCCCGCTTGAAGGTGGTAGTAGCCGGCGGCGGCAATCATGGCCGCGTTATCGGTACACAGCCAAGGCTCCGGAACTAGCACCGGAACCGGGGACTCCTGAGTCAGCCTCTCACGCAGGCACTGGTTGGCCGCCACCCCACCCGCCAGCAGGATACTACCCACCCGGTACTCCCTGGCGGCGGCCACGGTCTTAGTAACCAGCACCTCGACCACGGCGGCCTGAAAGGAGGCGGCGGCATCAGCCAGAGACGAGATTTTAGCCCCCTGCTCAAGGCGCAATAGGGCCGTCTTCACCCCGCTGAAGCTGAAGTCGTAGCTCCCGGGAAGCCAGGCACGGGGCAGCTTGAGGCAGTCCGCCCCGTCTCTAGCCGCCCGCTCGATGGCCGGGCCGCCGGGGTAACCCAGGCCGAGTATCCGGGCCGCCTTGTCGAAGGCCTCACCGGCGGCATCGTCGCGCGTCCTACCCACCACCACGTAGTCTCCATGCCCCCGCATTAAGACCAGGTCGCTGTGCCCCCCGGAGACGATGAGGCACACCACCGGGAAAACGACCCCACCCCCGTTAAGCCAATTAGCATAGATATGGCCCTCCAGGTGATTGACCCCGGCTAGGGGTAAGCTACAGGCCAGAGAGAGGGCCTTGGCGACATTCACCCCCACCAGCAGCGAGCCCGCCAGCCCCGGCCCGATGGTAACGGCGATACCGTCTAAATCACCCCAGCCAATCCCGGCCTCCGCCATCGCCTGCTCGATAACCGGCACCGCCGCCAGGACATGCTGCCTTGAGGCAACCTCGGGGACAACGCCGCCGTAACGGGCGTGGATTTCAACCTGCGAAGCAACCTGGTTGGAGAGGATAACCCCGCCGTCCTCCACCACCGCCGCCGCCGTCTCATCACAAGAGGTCTCGATACCCAAGATTTTCATACTCCCGAAATTATAGCATAGACAGGAGCCGCGGTAACAATGCCGGGCCCGCTCAAGCGAGGCTACCCCGAAGGATTCTCCTTTGACACCCCCCCAGGCCGATGCTATGATGAACAATGAACGAAACTAGACAGGAGCTTCCGAAACCAGTATCCTCCGGAGCGGGGTGATAACCTATGACGGGCACAGAAACGCTTTACCTGGCACTTTTTATCGTTTGTCTCTTGCTATCCGCCTTCTTTTCCAGCTCGGAGACAGCCTTCACGGCGCTACACCGGGTAAAAATGGAGCACATGGCGAACACCGGCGTGCCCGGCGCCAAAAGGGTAGCCAGAATGATGAGGCACCCGGAGAAGCTGCTCTCCACCATCCTGACGGGTAATAACCTGGTCAACACCGCCGCCGCCGCCCTGGGCACAGTGCTCGCCGTCTCCATCTGGAAGGAGTGGGGCGTCCTCATCGCCACCATCGGGGTAAGCGTTATACTGCTCATCTTCTGCGAGAGCACCCCCAAGCTCATCGCCGTCCGCAACGCCGAGCGGCTCTCCATAAAACTAGCCAAACCCGTCGAGGTGGCCTCACGGCTCTTCGCCCCGGCGGTACTGGCGCTGAGCGCCATCGCTTCCAGATTCAGCAAGATAGCCGGCGGCGAGCCGGTATCCAGGTCTCTGGTCAGCGAAGAGGAAATCCGCACCATGATTTCCGTGGGGCACAAGGAAGGCACGGTGGAGGAGTCCGAGGCCGAGATGCTGCACAAGGTCTTCGACTTCGGCGACCGGCCGGTCCGTGAGGTGACCGTGCCCCGCACCGAGGTGGTCTGGATTGAGAAGGGGACCAAGCTAGCCGACTTCTTCAGCGTCTACGCCGAGTCGCCGCTGTCCCGCTTCCCGGTATTCGAGGAGAGCCTGGACAACGTCATCGGCATCCTCTCGGTGAAGGACGTGCTCATGGCCCTGGCCAAAGGCGCCATCACCAGCGATAGTAATATTGACGACCTGATTCGTCCCGCCTACTTCGCCCCGGAGACGAAGCGCATCGGGGAGCTCTTTACCGAGATGCAGGAGCAGAACTACCGCATGGCGGTGGTCGTTGACGAGTACGGCGGCACGGCGGGCATCGTCAGC
>CAZXVG010000188.1:0-2335 GCA_964644205.1 uncultured Dehalococcoidales bacterium
CACAGCCGGGAAAGACTGTCAATTCTCATTCCTGGTTGCGGGTCCTCGGCGGGTTATACCGGCTACCCGTGCTGCCCTGTTACTATTGAGGGACTATCTGAGCGCCCAAATGACCCATTTGGGTGATTGTATTGGGAATTAAGATAAGGCAGAATTGGGAGAGGTGAGTTAAAGGTAGTTTAAGAGAGGAGGCGGAGATGGCAGATAATGAAGGGATTGCCCCGATGCTGACCACGAGCGAAGTAGCCCGCTTGCTCAATGTACATATCAACACGGTGAGGCGCTGGAGTAACCAGGGAGTACTGAAAACATACCGTATTGGTTCCAGAGGCGACCGGCGTTTCAGCCGTGATGATCTTGCTGAGTTTCTTGCTCAGAAGTCCGGGCTGACTAGACTGGATGCTGAGCTGGAAACCCTGAACCGGCTTTAGCCGGTGGCCAGCACTTGCCGTCAGCTAGCAAGCGAACAAGCTGGGTAATATTGGAAAGAGAGGTAGGCAGTGAACAAAATCGTAGTAATGATTATCGACCAGGAAGCATTCTTCAGAGCCGGGGTGCGCCAGGTGTTGAGCGAGCAGCCTGACTTTGAGGTACTGGACTGTGATTCCTCCGATGGCACACTGGAGATGATTGACGCTCACCTTCCCAATATCGCCCTTTTGGGCTCTTCCCTGGGGGCTCACCACGGGCTGGAACTGGGCAGGAAGATAGCCCGCTACTACCCGAATACCAAGGTGATAATGCTGAGCCCGAACCCCGACGACGAAGAGCTCTTTGAGGTTATTAAGACGGCGGCGGTAGCCTGTCTGAGCCGGAACACGGTTGCGGAAGACCTGATTAACACCATAAGGCGGGCGTCCCAGGGTGAGTATCCCATCAACGACAGCCTCATAGACAGGCCCAGGGTGGCCCAGCGTGTCCTGGAGCAGTTCCAGGATATAGCGACCATGGACAAGTCCATGGAGACGGTGGTCGCCCCGCTCACCCGGCGGGAGGCACAGATTCTGAACTACGTTTCTAATGGCAATACCAACAAGCAGATTGCTGATATTCTGGGTATCAGCGAGCAGACAATCAAGAGCCACGTCAGTGCTATCCTTCGTAAACTGAACGCCAACGATAGAGCCCATGCCGTGGCGCTGGCTATGCGCAGCGGCTGGATATCGATGAGCCATAAACATAATGGAGGGGGCTAGTCTGGTTTTCTAACAGGACTTTAGGCCCTATCGCCGGATAGATAATGACTAAGTTAGCTAGAGAGAGGATGTCTCGTGAAGATGACGCCGGTTTTAACTGGGGTTGCCGAGGACACTGCGTCTGCATCGCAAAGGGGGGTTGAAGTGGCACAATCGGGAGTTGCAATTAAGTTAAAAGACCAGATTCTGGAATACCTCCGGAAGCAGGGTTTTGAGGTGACCGAAAAGGCCAGCCTGATGGGCCAGTCGGGGGTTGAGCATACCTTCGACATCCTGGCGGGGAGAGATGATGGGTTTGCTCGTTACAGGATGGCGGTTTGTGTTACCGCCGGTGGTGACCGGGATACAGAGGTGACCACGATTTTCAACTTTGCCAACAAGGCCTATGACACCGGCGTCAGTAACCGGCTTCTGGTGGCCGTTCCTGAGATAAGCCCGGAGGCGAGACGTCTGGCCAATAAGCAGCGGATAAGGGTCATCGACGGAAAGAGCATGGAGGCATTACTGGAGTCGGAGCCTCCGGCACTACCCGAGCCGAAGGAGCCCGTCAGGTTCGAGACCCGGGAACAGATGGTCAAGTCCCTTGAGAGCCGGGGCTACCGGGTCGAGGAAATGGCCAAGGTTCAGAGCCGGTCCGGGGTCGATTACAGATTTGATATCCTGGCTTATGTCGATATGGTGGGGGCCGTCCACAGCCTGGGGATAGACTTCCTGGTTAACAATAACGAGGTAAGCCTGGAGCAGGTATCCCTGTTCGATACCAAGGCCTATGAGGTCGGCATTGATGACAAAATCGTCGTTGCCTCACCCCGGCTCAGCTCCGAGGCGCGTAAATTTGCTCAGCACCAGAACATACGGGTCTTTGAACTGGGTAACAAGTCGGCGAAACCCCCGGAGGTAGGTCAGCGTTCGGCCAAGCTGGCCCCGAAGAAACCTGAAGACGCCGCCCCACCCCGACCTCATGGTAAGCAGTTGCGGCAGATGGTCCAGCCCGAGGCGCTGCAGCTGATACCGGAGGTAATGGCCCGGCGCTACAATGCTATTCCCCTGAGCCTGGCCGGTAACACGCTCAAGGTGGCTATGGCCGACTCGACTGATATCTTCGCCCTGGAGGCATTCTCAGCCCTGAGCAAAAAGAG
>CAZXVG010000189.1:0-2299 GCA_964644205.1 uncultured Dehalococcoidales bacterium
GCCTGCTCAGGCGCGGGGTGGCTGAGGTCATTGTCTGGGAGGAGATGGTGGAGCTGATGCGCTCCGGTAAGAAGCTGCGCCTCAAGGAGGGCTTTGACCCCAGCTTTCCCGATATCCACCTCGGTCACATGGTGACGCTGAGGAAGCTGCGCCAGTTCCAGGAGATGGGGCACCAGGTGGTGCTCATCGTCGGTGACTGGACGGCCCAGATCGGCGACCCCAGCGGGGTTTCCGTTACCCGACCTATGCTCACCCGGGAGCAGGTTCAGGATAACGCCCGGACCTATATGGAGCAGTTCTTCAAGGTGGTCGATAAGGCCCGCACGGAGGTGAGGTGGCAGAGCGAGTGGTTCGGCAACTTCGACCTGGCGGACGTTATCAGGCTCACCAGCCGCTTTACCGTCGCCCAGCTTCTGGCGCGGGAAGACTTCAGCAACCGCTATCAGGCGGGGCGTCCCATTGCGGTGACCGAGCTCCTCTACCCTCTGCTTCAGGCCTATGATTCGGTGGCTATCGAGGCGGATGTCGAGTTCGGCGGTACCGACCAGAAGTTTAACCTGCTGGTGGGCCGGGAGCTCCAGTCCATGCTGGGGCAGCGCCCGCAGCAGGTGTTCCTGGCACCGCTGCTCATCGGCACCGACGGCAGCCAGAAGATGAGTAAGAGCCTGGGTAACTATATCGGGGTCGCCGAAGCGCCCAGCGAGATATACGGCAAGGTGATGTCCATCCCCGACGAGTTGATTATGGACTACTTTGAGCTGCTCACCGATGTCCCCGATGGGGAGCTTAAAGAGTTCCGCGAGCAGCTAGCCGCACAGACCGTTAACCCCATGGTGCTTAAAAAACGGCTGGCCCGGGAGCTGGTAACCCAGCTCTACGACCGGGAGGCGGCTGGGGAGGCGGAGGAGCACTTTAGCAAGGTTTTTCAGAAAAGAGAAGTGCCTGAAGAGATTCGGCAGGTAAAGATAACTGAAGAATTGCTGCAAAAAATAAAAGCTCGCTTATCTAAAGAGGTGGGATTTGTGGTTAGCAGTGGAGAGGTCGGCAGGCCTGAGACTGAGCAGTGGGTTGTATCAGTTCCTCTACTGTTATGTGAGGTGGGCTTAGCTGAAAGTCGTGGTGCTGCTAAGCGTCTTATAACACAAGAGGCTGTTCGCATAGATGGTAAGACAGTTTATGAGGCTTACCAGGAACACGGGGCTATCAAGATAGGCAGTGTCATTAAGGTAGGCAAGCGGCGCTGGGTAAAGTTGGTTAGTGGTGATTGAGAATTAAGTAAACGCCGCTTTGCTAAAATAATAAACACCGACGAAACTGGTAAAGGAGACTGACAATGGAACAGCTGCGTATTCCCGGCCCTACCCCCTGCCCCGACGAGGTCCTCCAGGCGATGACCAAGCAGATGATAAACCATCGCGGCCCCGAGTTCGGGCAGATAGTAAGTGACGTCATCGATAATCTGAAACAGCTATTTCAGACCAAGAACGACCTTTTCCTGCTCACCGGCTCCGGGACGGGCGGTCTGGAAGCGGCTGTGGTTAATACCCTTTCCCCCGGCGATAAGGTGCTCTCGGTCTCCATCGGTGTCTTCGGTGACCGCTTCGCCACCATTGCCCGGCAGTTCGGCGCCGAGATAGTCCCCCTCAAGTTCGAGTGGGGTAAGGCGGCTGACGTTGACGCCATACGCCGCGCCCTTGAGGCCGAACCGGAGATAAAGGCGGTGCTGGTCACCCACAACGAGACCTCTACCGGGGTCACTAACGACTTAGCTCAAATCAGCGGCATGGTCAAGCGCTTCGATAAGCTGATATTGGTTGACGCTATCAGCAGCCTGAGTTCGATTGACCTGCCGGTGGACGAGTGGCACTGTGACGTGGTGGTTACCGGTTCTCAGAAGGGGTGGATGGTGCCCCCGGGGCTGGCCATGGTCAGCGTCAGCGAGGAGGCGTGGCAGGCCCACGCCAAGGCCACCATGCCCCGCTTCTACTGGGACTTCTCCAAGGCTAAGAGCTATCTGGAGAAGAAACAGACGCCGTGGACGCCGGTGATAACGGTGGTATTTGCGCTCTCGGTTTCCCTGAAGATGATGCTCAAAGAGGGTTTGCCCGGTATCTTTGCCCGTCACGCCCGGGTGGCTCAGAAAGCCCGGGACGGTGTGAAGTCGCTGGGGCTACCCCTCTTTGCCGACGAGAGATACGCCTCCAACACGGTCACCTCGGTGGCGGGTGCCGGCGGGCTCGACGTTAAGAAGATGCTCAAGATTATGAGGGAGGAGCACCAGATTGTGCTCGGTGGCGGA
>CAZXVG010000190.1:0-2288 GCA_964644205.1 uncultured Dehalococcoidales bacterium
GGCGGGACCTGGTTATCGACAAGCTGCTGAGCATGGGGCTCAGCGTCACGCCCCCCAAGGGCGGTCTCTATATCTGGGCCCGGGTTCCCCAGGGATATACCTCGGTAGAGTTTACTGACGACCTGCTGGAACAGGTGGGGGTTGTGGTGACCCCGGGGGTAGGCTACGGTGAGAACGGCGAGGGCTATGTCCGGCTGTCGCTGACTATCCCCGACGCCAGTCTGGTGAAGGGCCTGTCGCGCCTGTCCGAGTGGCGTAACCGTAAGGCCGGACCGGGGAAGAAGGCCGCCTACTTGACATAAAGTTACGGGGGAGCGTTATTTCCAGAGGTACGGTAATAACCAAGCCAGCCCCGGAGCGCGCCTTCCTGGTGGCGGTGGCTACCAGGGGGGGTGACCGGGGGTGGTCAGCCGAAGACTCCCTGGAGGAGCTGGCGCAACTAGCGGGCACGGCTGGCGTCAGCGTGGTAGGCCGGCTGCTTCAGCGATTGCCCGTACCTTCGAAGACCCATTATCTCGGCCGGGGTAAGCTAGACGAGCTTTTGGCCGTAAAGGCCGGGACCGGCTACAACGTGGTCGTCTTTGACGACGAGCTTTCTCCCATTCAGCAGCGAAATCTGGAGGAGATTCTCGGGGTAAAGGTAATCGACCGCTCCGCCCTGATACTGGATATCTTCGCCAAGCGGGCGCATACCCGTGAGGGTAAGCTGCAGGTAGAGCTGGCCCAGCACCAGTATCTGCTGCCGCGCTTGGTGGGGCAGTGGGCTCACCTGGAGAGGCTGGGTGGGGGCATCGGTACCCGGGGGCCGGGGGAGTCTCAGCTTGAGACCGACCGGCGTCTCATTCGACGTAAGATTCAGCACCTTGAGCGGGAAATCGAGCAGGTAAAGAAACACCGGACGCTCTACCGCCAGCGGCGTCGCAAGAGTAGTATCCCGATATTAGCCCTGGTCGGCTATACCAATAGCGGTAAGAGCACCCTGTTAAACGCCCTGACCGAAGCCGATGCTTTCGTCGAGGACAAGCCCTTTGCCACCCTGGACCCGACTACCCGGCGCGTCACTTTGCCCGGACAGGGGAGAGCCCTGGTTACTGACACCGTCGGCTTCATCAGGAAGCTGCCCCCGACCATTGTCAGTGCGTTCCGGGCGACCCTTGAGGAGCTAACCGAGGCCAGTGTCCTGCTCCACGTGGTCGACCTGGCTTCACATAATGCCGCCGAGCAGTGTCAGACCGTAGAGGATATTCTTAAAGAGCTGGCGGTGGCCGCTAAACCGCGCCTCACCGTGTTAAACAAGATAGACCTGTTACTCGACCGTAACCAGGTCTGGGAGGAAGCGGCGGCGCTAGACTACTTCGCCGAGCAGGGCCCGGCGGCCGGTGAGAATACCGTATTTATCTCGGCGGCCAAAAAGTGGGGGCTTACCCGGCTTCTTGAGCGCATAAGCCATGTCCTCAGGCGATAGTCCCACCTGATTTGGGCGCCTGTCAAAACGACGCTCTCAAATCAAAATCTAGGCGCCTAAAAGTCTTTTTAAGTAGTTTCCTACTTAGCGGCCTGGTTTAGCGGATTTCTTGTTATTTTCCAAATTCCGGGGCGAAGGCTTCAATGGCGTCTAGAAACAGTGTCGCCGTGTAGGTGAACACCGGACCGCCCCCCATAAGGTTGGTGACACACGCCGTCTCGATAAGCTCCTTGCGGGTGGCCCCGGCCTTAAAGGCTTCGTAGACATGGTGGACGATGCAGTAGTCGCAGCGAACCGACAGGCCAACGGCGGCGGCAATCAGCTCCTTGGTCTTTACATCCAGCGCTCCGGGCTTCATGGCGGATTTGCTTAACTCGATGAATGCCGGCATGCACTCGGGGTGGGCATCACTCCAGCTTCCGACCCCCTGTTGAAACTCTTTCAGTATTGCTTTGGCATCCTTAGGCATTTGCTTCACCTCCTGCAACGAGAAGTAACTAAGATTTTACCTAGGCCGGGAAGACGTTGTCAATTTTAGGGCAGGCCTGGGTCTCTTTATGTCTAGTTGACCTGAAGGTATATCCTCTACCGTATTTTGTGTCGCACAATATACATTATGTCAAAACGCTAGCTTAAAAAAGCGGACGCACTATACATAACGATGTTGCATATAAGCGGGACGGACTGTCTCTCCCCCGTTACCGGCTTTTCGTTTTCCGGTGTTTTGCTTCTGGATGGGGGCCCGGGGTTATGGTGGGCTCGGTAGGATTCGAACCTACGACCAATCGGTTATGAGCCGACCGCTCTGCCGCTGAGCTACGAG
>CAZXVG010000191.1:0-2254 GCA_964644205.1 uncultured Dehalococcoidales bacterium
GCCACCGCCACCACCATCCCCCGGTCCTTAAAGGAGCCGGTGGGCTGGCACCCCTCCAGCTTGAAATAGAGCTCCCCGCAGCCGACCTCCCTCTCCAGGGCGGGACACCTCACCAGCGGGGTGTCCCCCTCCCCCAGCGAGAAGAGCGGCGTCTCCGGGGTCACCGGAAGCAGCTCTTTATACCTGGCTAAAACCCCCTGTTTCATAACTACCCACCACCGGGCCGGAAATCAGGCCTCGACCCGGATGAAACTACCTATCTCCTTAACCACCTTAAGCTTACCGAGCTCGCTGAGCGCCGACTGCATGTTCTTCTCCTGGGCGCTATGGGTGATGATGACAATCTCCGCCGTCTCGGCTACCGGGTCAGAAAGCTTCTGAATGGCGGAGGAGATGCTAATCTGGTGCTCCCCCAGGATACGGGCAATCTGAGCCAGGACCCCGGGGCGGTCGGCGATGTTGAGCCGGAGATAGTAGCGGGTGATGACCTCCGACATCGGCTTAATCACCCGGCCCTCTTCCAGCCGCCAGCCGCTCCCCGCCGCCACCCCGAGACGTATCTCCCGGGCGCTGGCGACGATATCGGCGACCACGGCGCTGCTGGTGGGCAGCGGCCCGGCCCCCTGACCGAAGAAGAGCACCTTGTCCACCAGGTCGCCCTCGACCAGAACGGCGTTGTAGACGCCGTCGACCTTGGCCAGCAGGGAATCCTGAGGCAGAAAGACGGGGTGCACCCTGACCTCAATCTCCCGGTCGTCATCCTTGGTGATAGCCAATAGCTTAATGGCAAAGCCCAGCTCCTGGGCATACTGAAAATCACGGCTGGTGAGCTTGGAGATGCCCTCGCGGTAGATGTCACCGGGGCTGACCCCGGTGTGGAAGGCAAGCGAAGCCAGAATCGCCAGCTTGTAGCTAGCATCGATGCCTTCGACATCGTTCTCCGGATTTGGTTCGGCATAGCCCAGCTCCTGAGCCTTAGCCAGCGCCTTAGAGAAATCGACGCCTTCCCGCTCCATCTGGGTCAGGATATAATTGGTGGTCCCGTTGATGATGGCGTAAATGCCACCTATCCGGTTGGCCACCAGGTCATACTGGAAACGCGAAATCAGGGGGATGCCCCCGCCGACGCTGGCCTCGTAGCGGAGCCCGACCCCCTGCCGCACCGCCAGCCTCATCAGCTCGGCGCCGTGCTTGGCGATAAGCTCCTTGTTGGGGGTAACGGCATGTTTGCCGCTACTAAGCGCCCGGGTGAGATACTCCCGGGCCGGGCTGACGCCGCCGATAGCCTCCACGATAATATCTATCCCCGGCTCAGAAAAGAACTCCTCGGTATCGGTGGTAAAGAGCTCTTCAGCCATCTCCCGGGCCTGGGGTCGGGCCAGGTCCTGGGGTAAGACCTTGACCTTACGCAGCACCAGGGGACAACCGGCCTGCTCCGCCAGGGCCTCCGCCTTATCGCTCAGCACCCTGGCCACCTGCCCCCCGATTACCCCCAGCCCTATTAAGCCAATCCCGATACTATCCTTACTCACCGCCGTAAGACTCCTCTTTTCGTTTTAGCCGCCCAACGCCTTCTCCAGCGCCCACTCCTTCTGCCCGCTGGTGAGATAGCTCTCGATACTATTATTCGGGTCATCCCACAGCGAATCAGTCCACTCCTCCAGCAACTCGGTCTTCAGGAAATACCGGTCGTCATCCGAAATCTGCCGGTCCTCCTCCACGGCCACGACCTTGACCAGCCAGTAGCCGCCGGTGGTCACCACGGTATCATCCTTCACCGGCTCGCTCAAGCTACCCGGCTCGGCATTGAGTATGAAGTCCACGAGAACGGGCTGGATATCGTCCTCGCCCAGCCAACCCATATCGCCCCCGTCTTCCTTAGAGGCGTCGTGCTGAGAGTATTCCTCTGCCAGCTCGGCGAAATCTTCGCCCGCTTCCAGCCGGGCCCTTATCTCCTGTGCCTCCTCTTCGCTGCCCAGGAGCATCGCCCGGACGTGAAACAGCTCGCCGCTGGCATCCTCGTCCTTCTCCAGGAACTCCGCCAGCCAGTAGCCGACGTCCTTGGTGCGCTCCTCATCATAGAGCGGCTGGCTCAGGTCACCGGCTTCGGCGGAGAAGGCGTAGTCCTCAACCACGGTAAGCCCGAACTCTCCCGAGAGGATGCCGCGGGGATGCCAGCCGAAATCGCCGTCCCCCTCCGGCGAGGCCTCCTCCAGAGACAGGGCACCGGCCATGGTGGCAAAGTCCTCACCCT
>CAZXVG010000192.1:0-2106 GCA_964644205.1 uncultured Dehalococcoidales bacterium
TAGAACAGAGGTTGGCATTGCCGCAGCGCTCCCCGTAGCCGTTGATTGTCCCCTGAACCTGGCTCACGCCGACAGCCACCGCCGCCAGGGTGTTAGCCACCGCCAGCCCGCCGTCGTTGTGGGTATGAATCCCCAGGGGCGCGGCCACCTTATCCCTGACCGCCTTCACTGCGGCGGTAATCTCACCGGGCAGCGACCCGCCGTTGGTATCGCACAGCACCAGACAGGCGGCACCGGCTTCAGCCGCCGCTCTAAGACAGCGCAAGGCATACTCGGGGTTAGCCTTAAAGCCGTCGAAGAAGTGCTCAGCATCGAAGAAAACGGTAAGCCCCCTCCCCTTGAGGTAGCCTATCGAATCGCTAACCATGGCCAAGTTTTCTTCCAGCGTGGTCTCCAGAACCCTGGCCACCTGCGGCTCCGAGCTCTTGCCCACGATGGTGACCGTCTCCATCCCGACATCGGTCAGAGCCTTGAGGTTACTATCCGCCTCCGCCCTAGCCCCGGGCTGTCTCGTGCTGCCGAAGGCAACCAGCACCGAATTAGCCAGGTTAAGGTCCCTGGCCCGCCGGAAGAACTCGACGTCCTTGGGATTGGAGCCGGGCCAGCCACCCTCGATGAAGTGGATACCCAGCTCACTAAGCTTACGGGCGATATTCAGCTTGTCAACCACCGAGAAGGAGATACCCTCCTTCTGGGCCCCGTCGCGCAGGGTCGTGTCATAAAGCTGAACCGAGGTCACCATCTAACTACCTACCTTCCCGGCGACCAGGTCGCCCATCTGGCTGGTGCCGACCTTCACCTTACCCTCACTCATAATATCATAGGTGCGGTAATTATCATCAAGCACCCCGGCCACGGCATCCTCCACCGCCTGTGCTTCACCTGCCAGGCCAAAGGAGTAGCGCAGCATCATGGCGGTGCTCAGAATCGTGGCCAGCGGGTTAGCCACGTTCTGCCCGGCGCGGCGCGGGGCGCTGCCGTGGGCGGGCTCATAGAGCCCGAAGATAGCGTCCCCCTCCCGGGGCACCCCTGCCAGACTGGCCGAGGGGAGCATCCCCAGGGAACCGGCCAGCATGGAGGCTTCGTCGGTAAGGATGTCGCCGAACATATTGGAGGTAACCACAACATCGAAATAGGCCGGGTTCTGAATCAGCCTCATGGCACAGGCATCGACGAACATGTGCTCCAGCCCGACGTCGGGGTACGCCTTGGCCACCTCAGTGGTCACCTGACGCCACAGGCGGGATGATTCCAGCACGTTAGCCTTATCCACCGAGACCAGCTTCCGGCGCCGCGCCCGCGCCAGCTCGAAGCCGACGTGGACGATGCGCTCAATCTCCCGCTCGGAGTAGCTCATGGTATCGACCGCCCGCCACCCCCGCGAGGTCCGCCAGCGCTTCCTGGGCAGACCGAAGTAGATACCCCCGGTAAGCTCCCGAACGAATATGAAATCCACCCCCGCTAGCACCTCCGGCTTCAGGTTGGCGCCGTTAACCAGCACCGGAAAGACCCTAATCGGGCGCAGATTGGCGAAGAGCTTAAGCCCCTTCCTCAGGGCCAGGAGGCCATCCTCAGGGCGAACCCTGGCCTGAGGGTCGTTATCCCACTTCGGGTCACCCACCGCCCCGAGCAGCACGGCATCGCTAGCCCGACACAGCTCCAGGGTATCATCGGGGAGCGCCGCGCCCGTCTTATCAATGGCCACCCCACCCAGCAGCCCGTACTCCAGGCTGAAATCGTGGTTAAAGCGGCCGCCGACGGCCTTTAAGACCTTGACCGCCTCAGTCGTAATCTCGGGACCGATACCGTCACCGGTTAAGACCGCTATCCTGAACTGCACGCTAGACCCTCCTGTCCTCGATTCTCTTCCGGGTATACCCGATGAGCCCGCCGCTAGAGATAAGCTCCGCCATGAAGGGGGGATAAGGCTGGGCGGTAAACTCAAGGCCGCGGGTCAGGTTCTTTATCTTACCGCTGGCCAGGTCAATCTCCAGCTCGTCGCCCGACTCCGTCCCGGCCACCGCCTCGGCGCACTCAAGGAGAGGGAGACCGATGTTTATGGCGTTACGGAAGAAGATGCGGGCGAAGCTAGCGGCGATGACGCAG
>CAZXVG010000193.1:0-2105 GCA_964644205.1 uncultured Dehalococcoidales bacterium
ACGAGTACACGGTTATCCTGCAGTATATGTTTCAGTCGTACATGACGACCAACCCGGAGGCCAAGAAGGAGCTGGAAGACCAGGCGGTTAACGAGATGCAGCACCTGGGCTGGCTGGCGGAAAAGATAGTTGATATCAGCGGCAGCCCCGTAATTGAGCACACCGAGGTTGACCTGTCAAGCAACACCGCCGACATGCTCCGTGCCGATATTGATATTGAAAATAAGGTGGCCCGGGAGTACGACCGCGCCGCTAAGGATACCAGCGACCCCGAGCTTAAGGAGCTTCTGCTGCGTCTGAGAGACCACGAGCTGTATCACGCCGACGTCTTCAGCGACCTGCTTAAAGAGGAGGAAAAGAAGGCCGACTAGCCGATTAAAGGCTCTGGTATTCAGCCGGTGGGTAGGGTAGCCGGGGGAGAAGCGTCTTCCCCGCTACCCGTTTTTTGTGTCCCGGCCTTAAAGCGGCGCCTCATGCGGACGAGGAGGAAGATGGCTACCCCCAGCACCACCAGGGAGATAATCTGCGACTGGCTCAGCCCGAGGACAAACTGAAGGTCGGTGCGCAGGTAGCCGACGGCGAAGCGCCAGGCCGAATACAGGATGAGGTAGACCAGGAACAGCGCCCCCTCCATGGGCTCGAGCCGTTTCCTCAGCTTGAGCAGTATCCCGAATCCTATAAGGCAGAATATAATCTCGTAAATCTGGACGGGGTGGAGGGGGATGTTGAGCGGGGCGTAGCTATTGGGGTTGGTATAGACCACGCTCCAGGGGAGCCAGTCCGGGGCCGGCTTACCGTAGCAGCAGCCGTTTATGGTGCAGCCGACCCTGCCGATGGCCTGGGCCAGGATGATGCCCGGGGTGACTATGTCGATATAGAAGCCGAAGTGCTGGTCTTTCAGGTGACGGCGGCTGAGCTTGATGTAAATCCAGATGCCCAGGGTGGCTCCCAGGACGCCGCCGTATATCGCCAGGCCCCCGCCGCTAAAGATTTCCGCCGGGTGCTGGAGGTAGTAGTCTAGCCTTTCCAGGACGTGTAACAGCTTGGCGCCGATGATTCCGGAGATAATACCCACCGGGGCCGTCATGATATCGGGGGGCACCGGCAGCGTCGCCTTTCTCTTGTCCACCTGTGTTATCGTCCACAGGATGACCACGGCCACCGCGATGGCGACAATGATGCCGTACCACCTGATTTCGTGTGAGCCGATGGTAAAGGCGACCGGATTTACGCTTATGTTAATCATGCTTCTCTAACGTGCTCCCGGCTTTAAGACAAGAGCCCCTCAAGCAGGAGCCGGGCGGCTTGCTTATCCAGGGGCTGATTGTTGTTACCGCACTTCGGCGACTGAATACAGCCGGGGCAGCCTTCCTGACAGGGACACTCTGCGATAGCTCTCAGTGTAGTCTGCCACAATTCTTCTATTAAGTCAAAACCCTTCTCGGCGATGCCCACCCCGCCCGGGTAGGCGTCGTAGATGAATATCTGGGCCTTGCCGGTATCGGGGTGGAGGGGGGTGGACACCCCGCCGATGTCGTTACGGTCGCAGAGGGCGAAGAGGGGCAGCATGGCGATGGCGGCGTGCTCGGCGGCGTGCAGCCCGCCGGCCAGGTCGAGCTGCTCTTGGTTAATACGGTCTATCGCCTTTTGGGGCAGGTCGAACCACACCGCCACCGTGGGGAAGTGCTGCGGCGGCAGGTCGAGGGGCTCCTCCCCGATTACCTCCTCGGTGAACTGGGCCTTTTTCTTAAAGCCGACCACGGTGTTGGTTACCGCCACCTCGCCCAGGTAGACCTTCACCGGCCCGCACCGTCTCTCCCGGAGCCTTCTTATGATGTGGAGCTCGTCAATCTCTTTGGTCTGGGTGTAGTAGGGGGCGGCGGTCGGCTCGGCGTAGGCGGTGCGGCTGCCAAGGTCGAGCCGGGTAACCAGATAGGGCTCCCCCTGGTGGAGGTAGATGGCGCCGGGGTGTATCTGAAAAAAGGCGGTGCTTGACTCCACCGTCTCCAGCTGGGAGCCGGTTCGGGTGTCAATCACGGAGTAGCTCTCCCCGGAGGTGGCCCGGATATTGATGCCCTGCGCCGGGTAGACTACCATCGGCGCCA
>CAZXVG010000194.1:0-2065 GCA_964644205.1 uncultured Dehalococcoidales bacterium
AGGCTTTCACCGTAGTGACATTCGAAGTCGCCAGGAATGAGACAGGCACCTACCAAGTAGATATCAATGGTGACAGCGGTGAATTTACCGTAAAGAAAGCGACTGCCACCCCACCGCCGGGGACACCAAGCCCACCCCCACCGTCAACACAGTCCTCAGGTTCAGGGATTAACTGGCCCGTCGTAGCCCCGATTATCAGCGCCGTCTTTCTGGCCATCTTTATCCCGATCAGGCTAAAGAGAAGAAGAGGCCTCGACTGGTAACACCTGCCTAGACCCCTCCTTTTACCTCCGTAAGACTACGGGTGTTGTAGGTCTACGATTAGGTCAGTAGGTTACTGTTCAGGGATAATGTCAGTCAATGGAAGGATTGACATTGACAACAAAGGAACAGAACAGATTGCAGACACTCAACGGGGTATTGGAAAAGCATTGGCCCATGCGGGAGGCGGCTGAGATAATGGGAGTGAGTGAACGTCAGGGATGGCGAATTTTGGCGGCGTATCGAAAGGAAGGCGCTGTTGCTCTGGCCCATGGTAACCGAGGTCGTACACCAGCCAACGCCATTCCTTCAGCCCTCTGTCAGCAAGTGGTTACGTTGGCCAGGGAGCGCTATTGTGGCGTCAACCACTCTCATCTGGCCGAACTTCTAGAGGAACGGGAGGGCATCACGCTTTCCCGGTCAACCTTACGGCGGCTTTTAACGCGGTCTGGTATGCCCAGTCCTCGGCGGAGACGCCCTCCACGGCATCGATACCGACGCCAGCGCATGCCTCAAGAGGGGATGCTACTGCAAATGGACGGCAGTTATCACCGCTGGTTAGAGGACCGAGGACCATGGCTTACGCTGTATCTGGCGATAGATGATGCTACAGGGACAGTACCCTACGCTCTCTTTCGAGAGCGAGAAGATACCTTAGGTTACTTTGAACTCCTGAAGGCAATCATTAACCGGCATGGAATACCACTCGGTGTGTATACCGACCGTCACTCCGTTTTTTATGTGGAGAGAGGTCCAAGTAGGGGCAATACCCGTTTCACTCAGTTTGGACGTGCCTTACGTGAACTAGGTATCACCCACGTACGAGCTAAAAGTCCGGAAGCAAAAGGACGGGTAGAACGTGCAAACGGCACCTTTCAAGACCGTCTGGTATCAGAGTTACGTCTCAGTGGGGCCAGTAACATCACAGAAGCTAACCTAATCTTGAGAGATTTCCTGCCCCGGTTTAACCGGCGCTTCGGTGTGCCGGCAGCACAGACAGGGCAAGTCTATCAACCAATAAGTCCAGGAATGAATATAGAGGGTATTCTCTGCACAAAAGAACGGCGGCGTGTCGCCAGGGACAACACAGTGCAGTATCGTCAGCGTACCCTCCAACTCTTTCCCGATGCGGATAAGGTTAGTTATGCCGGCGCCTGCGTCGAGATACAAGAGCGTCTGGATGGACAGATACTGGCCTGTTATCAGGATAAAATCCTTACCCCACAGGACGCACCTCCCTTAGCAGCGAAACTCCGGGCTCAGCTAAAAGACCTTCCGGCTCATCCCGCTTTGTGGAAAGAGCCCCCTCCGCCAAAACCACCCAGGGTAGATAAACGGAAAAAGCGGTATCGCAAGTATATTGGCCCTCTCACTGGTGATACGCATTGGACGGAAGACTTGGTGAGAAGGAACAGACACAGTGAATTGACGAAGTCTGGAATGGAACGAGCGAGACAGGCTGGCAAGCAAATTGGCACGATTCCTGTTGAAGAACGGGAAGGCTTTGCTGAAAGATTTATGCCCGTTCTCGCTCAACTTGACCAGAAAGTCATCACCCGTAAGCAGGCTGCCAGAGCATTGGATATTTCTGGCCCTACCTTAAAGCGTATTCTGGATGGTCAGCCAACCCCCACAAGGCAAAAGCCTGTCGTAGACGGAGAAAGAGTCGCTCTAGTCGTTTGAAAGGAGTAGGACTGACAAAATCGCTGAACATTAAGCCCTGACATTATCCCTTGACAACGACACCCTTCTTACAAAAAATAAGCACAAAAAGGGGCTTCAACACCCCTCTTTGTGCGTGTCT
>CAZXVG010000195.1:0-2062 GCA_964644205.1 uncultured Dehalococcoidales bacterium
ACCTGGAGCAGCATCTTGCTCCCTAGCTTACGGCGCTCCATCTCCCGGTGGAGGTTAATCATGGCAATCTTTATGATGTCGGCGGATGTCCCCTGCACGGGCATGTTTATCGCCATCCGTTCCGCGGCCTCCCTTATCTGGCGGTTAGAGGCGTTAATCTCTGGGATGTGGCGCCTTCTGCCCAGAATCGTCTGCACGTAGCCCGAGCGGCGCGCCTCGGCCTTGGTCGTCTCCAGGTAGGCCTTGAGACCGGGGTATTTCTCAAAGTAGGCGGCTATGAACTGGGCCGCTTCCTTACGGGAGAGCTCGGTGGCCTGTTCCAGCCCGTAGTCGCTCATGCCGTAGATAACCCCGAAGTTGACCGTCTTGGCCAGGCGGCGCATGGCGGGCGTTACCTGTGAGGGCTTGACGCTGAAGAGCTGGGCGGCGGTGGCGGTATGAATGTCGGCGTCCTGCCGGAAGGCAGTTACCAGCCCCGGGTCCTGTGAGAGGTGGGCCAGGGCGCGCAGGTCAATCTGGGAGTAGTCTCCGGCTAAGAGAGAGGTGCCGGGTGGAGATATGAAAGCCTCTCTGATTTCCTTTGCCATCTCGCCCCGTACCGGGATATTCTGCAGATTGGGCTCGCTGGAGGAGAGCCGCCCCGTGGCCGTCCGCGTCTGGTTAAAGCTGGTGTGCAGGCGGCCCGTCTTCGGGTTTACCAGCGCCGGCAGGGCGTCGATATAGGTCGACTTGAGCTTGCTTAGCTGGCGGTAGCTCAGGATTAGCTCGATTACCGGGTGGACGCCGCGTAGCTCCTCCAAGACTGCGGCGCCGGTGGCATAGCCGCTCTTGGTCTTTCTGGCCGGGGGCAGCCTCAGCTCCTCGAAGAGGACCGAGCCCAGCTGCTGGGGTGAGTTTATGTTGAAGCGGTGGCCGATGCTGTTATATATCTCGGCTTCCAGTTCGAGTAGCTGCTTACCGAGGCGGTGGGCCATCTGCCTGAGTAGCTCGCTATCCAGGGCGACGCCGTTTCTCTCCATGGTGACCAGGACGGGCACCAGGGGCATCTCGACCTCGGTAAACAGCCGCCACAATCCCTGCTTCTTTAGCTCCGGCCCCAGTAGCTCCTTGAGCTGTCCGGTAATGTCGGCATCGGCCCCGGCGTAGGCGGCGGCTTCCGCAACCGCGACCTCGGCCATGGAGCGCTGTTTAGCGCCGCTACCGATAAGGTCGGTGATGGGCGTCATCTCAATACCGAGCCGGCTGAAGGCCAGCGTCTTCAGGCTCAGGGACTTCTCGCAGAGGAGGTAGGCGGCTATCATGGTGTCAAAATCTAGACCGGCGACCGTTACCCCGTACTCGGCGAGCACCGTCATATCGTACTTGGCGTTGTGGGCTGTCTTGGTGAGGTTGGCATCCTCCAGCAGGGGCTTAAGCCCGCTTACTGCCGCTTCCAGGGGGAGCTGCTCCGGCTGCCCCCAGCCGGTGTGACCCACCGGTAGGTAATAGGCTTCGCCCGGGGTCAGGCTGAGCGAGATGCCCACCAGCCCGGCCTGCATGGCGTTAAGGCTGGTTGTCTCCAGGTCGATGACGAACGATTTAGCCTCCTTGAGACGGGCTAGAAGCTCGTTTAGGCCCTCCCCGGTATTGACGGTGTGGTAGGCTGGCTCAGCCCGGGGGGTAGCCCCGGCCTCCGGGGAGGCTGGGGGCGCTTCGGCGCCTGCTGCCTCGGGCAGTTTCGGCAGCAGGCTGAAGAACTCAAGCCCCCGGAAGAGCTCGGCCACCCGCTGGCGGTCATAGAGGCTCAGCTGGCAGCTATCGAAGTGGAAGCTGAGCGGCACCGTGGTAACGATGGTGGCTAGCTCCTTACTCTGGCGGGCGGTCTCTTCATGCTGGCGCAAAAGCGCCTGGAGCTTGGGCGGGCTCACCTCGTCCAGGTGGACGTATATCTCCTCGACACCGCCGAACTGACCGATGAGCTTGGCAGCCGTTTTCTTACCCACTCCCGGGATGCCGGGGATGTTGTCCGAGGGGTCGCCGACCAGCCCCTTTAGGTCGGCGATGTGCTCTGGAGCGACCCCGT
>CAZXVG010000196.1:0-2049 GCA_964644205.1 uncultured Dehalococcoidales bacterium
GAAACCCGAGGGGGTCGTCGAAGGCTATGGTAACCTTCGACTTGGAGTTTACCAGCTTGGTGAGGGGGTCGTGGGCCAGCGGCGAGTTCAGGGCGTCGCGAATCGCCTGTGCCGGGTCGGGGAGAGCCGGAAGCGGCTTATTGGTGTTCTTTAGGACTCTGGTCCTCTCGGGTAGCTCGGCGGTGAGGCTGCTGTTACCGTAGGGTATTCTGAAGGTGCCCATATCTCCAAACCTCCCTTGCGCATCGTTATTCCGCGGGGGGATTATGACGGGTACGTATTGCTATCCTAGTCTGCCGGGGGCTTTCTTGTCAAACATTGCCTTTCCTGGGGAGACCCATCCCGGTTAGCCCCGGAAGCGGTTGGTGATGGGTAGCCTCCGGTCGCGGCCGAAGGCCTTGGGGGTTATCTTGACGCCGGGGGGTGCCTGGCGGCGTTTGTATTCGCTGCTGTCCACCAGGTGAGCCGCCCGTCTTACCAGGGCTTCGTCGGCGCCCAGGGCGATAATCTGCTCGGCGCTCTTATCCTCCTCGACGTAGGCGGTAAGCACGGGGTCGAGCAGGGTGGCAGGCTGTCGCTGTCCTTCTGCCCCGGCCTGAGCTCAGCCGAGGGTGCTTTCTCGATGACGGACTGCGGTATCGGTGCGTCGGGCAGCGAGTTCCGGTATCTGGCGAGCTCGTAGACCAGGGTCTTGGGCACGTCCTTTATCACCGCGAAGCCGCCGGCCATGTCCCCGTAGAGCGTGGTGTAGCCGGTGGCCATCTCGCTCTTGTTGCCGGTGGTGAGCACCAGCCAGCCGAACTTGTTGGACAGGGCCATGAGCAGGTTACCCCGGATGCGCGCCTGGATGTTCTCCTCGGTGACGTCGGGCTCGGTTCCCTTAAGGGGTTCGGCCAGCGTCTTGAGATAGGCCTGAAAGATGTTATCGATAGGGATGCTGAGCAGTCTTATGCCCAGGTTTCGGGCCAGGAGCTCGGCGTCCTTCAAGCTGCCCGAAGAGGAGTAGGCCGAGGGCATGGCCACTCCGATTACGTTTTCGGCGCCCAGGGCGGCTACGGCGATGTCGGCTACCAGACTGGAATCAATGCCCCCGGAGAGGCCGATGACCACCTTGGTGAGGCCGTTCTTACGCACGTAGTCGCCGGTGCCCAGCACCAGCGCTCGATAGACCTCTTCCGCCGGGCCGAGGGACTGCGCCTGAGCTTTCGCTAGTTCCGGTTTCTGGGTTGCCAGCGGCGCTTCGGAAAGCGTTACCTTGGTGGCTTGTCTCTGCTGCCCGAGCTGGGACGCCTCTTTACGCCACCTGGGGTCGCGCAGCCGTGTCCGGAAGACCGCTTCCACATCGAGGTCAGCCATTATCAGGTCTTCCTCGAACTGCTTCCCCTTGGCTATCAGTTGCCCCTTCTCGTCGAGCACCATGCTTCCGCCGTCGAAGACCAGCTCGTCCTGCCCCCCGACCAGATTGTTATAGGCGACGATAACCACGTTGTCGGCGGCGCGGGTAGAGAGCATCCTCTCCCGGAATTTCAGCCTGCCGAAGTGATAGGGCGAGGCGCTGATGTTGACGATTACCTCGGCCCCGGAGTAGGCCTGGATGGTAGCCGGCCCCGCCTCGTACCAGATGTCCTCGCAGATATTGACGCCCACGCCGATACCGGCGACGGTATAGACCGGGCAGTCCTGGCCGGCCTGAAAGTAGCGGTTTTCATCGAAGACCCCGTAGTTGGGCAGGTATATCTTGTGGTAGATGCCAGCCAGCTTTCCGTCGTGTATCACGGCGGCGGCGTTGTAGATGTCGCTCTGGGCATCGACGAAGCCGACGACTACGGTTAGGCCGGAGCAGTGTTTCTCTATTTTTTCAATGGCTTTCAGGTTTTCCCTGACGAACTGGGGTTTCAGGAGGAGGTCTTCCGGGGGATAGCCGCATACCGCTAGCTCGGGGAAGGTGAGAAGGTCGACGCTAAGGGACTTACCGTGGGCGATGGCTTCCAGGATTTTTTGGATGTTACCCCGGAAATCACCCACGGTGGTATTAATCTGAGCCATGCC
>CAZXVG010000197.1:0-2040 GCA_964644205.1 uncultured Dehalococcoidales bacterium
GGCGCTAACTTCACCTTCGCCGGTGAGGTGGCCGACCCGACCGGTGACATCCTGGAGTACGTCTTCGATATCGACGTGTCCCTAGAGGTCGACGGTATCCACAACATCGCCGTGGCCGGTAGAGACGATTTCGGCGAAGGCGCTATCTTCCGCCTCAAGGCGGGCACCTGGCTCACCGGTGCCTGGGAGGACACCGGGGATGCCACTGACTACCTCGGCTGGAATATCACGGTTGAGGCCGTGATTGCCTGCGAGTTCTCGCCCCTGTTCGACATGGACGACACCATTGTCTGCCTTGGCTGCGACGACTTTCGAGGCGGTCTCGGCGGCAACGCCATCATTCAGTCGGGCATGTGGGAGAGCAGCGGCGGCTCCTGGAACGATGAAGCCGGCTTCCCCGCTTCCAAAATCATCAAGGCCGACGGCGAGGAAATCATCACCGACAGCTACAATCGTATCATGGGCCTGTCTCTAGCCGGAGACTACGACGGCACCGACCCCGGCGACCGCTCCCTCTTCCTCTACGTTAACGGACTGCTGTGGCCTTCAGACATTGTCGGCGGCTGGCTGATGCGCAGCGATAACTATTCCCTGAGCCCGGTCACCGGGCCCTCCGGCGACCCGCTGCTGGCCAGCATCGACGTCCACGGCGACGCCGACACCGGTAAGCTCATGATTGGCGAGTACATTGAGTGGGATTCCGACCTCGAAGAGCCCATCGACGTCTTCTGGGATTACGCCCTTGACGAAGAGACTCAATACTGTGGCGGGGTTAGCGTGTGGCACACCGAGGAGCTCGACTTCTGCTGTCCGCAGTGGCAAGGCGCCTGCAAGGACCCCTCGGGGCCCTACCTGGCCCTGGTGATGTACACCCCGGACGGTGAGAAGGCCTATGCTTCCACCAGCGGCACCTTTGACGACGATGCGGTGGCCGCTTATGGTCCCTTCACGCCTAATATGCCTTACGCCCTGGGAACGCCGCTTGATGAGTCCGCCTTCTCGGTAAGCCGGGATGACGGCGTCTCCTTTAACCAGATCGGCCTTATCGACACCAACATCGACTACCTCTCCGATGTGGCCGTCTGCCCCGACTGCGGCACCGTCTACCTCTCCACCGTCAACACCTATCTGCTGTCGTGCCCCTGCACAGGTGAGTTTGAGCAGTGCTACAGCTACTGCGACAGCGTCTGGCGGAGCTACGACGACGGCGATACCTGGGAGCGGGTCAACCACGGCGACTGGTCAGACGACCCGTACGACCACCTTCTGTTGAGGCTGCCCTGTGACGCCGTCGATGACTGCTGCGACCAGGACCCGGTATCCCCCAGCGGCACCGTCTACCTAGCGATACAGCACAGCGACCAGCTCTACTACAGCCGCGACTGCGGTCAGTGCTGGAACAACCCGCCGGCCACCAAGGACGATATCCAGGACGTGGCTGTGGAGAGCGAGAACATCGTCTACGTTCTCTTTGCCAACGGTAAGGTCTCCAGTTCCACCCAGTACGGACGGCGCTGGAGCACCCCGGTGAAAACTGGCATTGACTCCGGACACTCCATCACCTCCTGCTGCGAGGAGGGCTTCGTGGTTGTCGGCGGCGACGGTACCGGTAAGCGCAAGGTAGCCTGGTCTGACGACGGCGCCGATAGCTGGAGCCTGACCGACAAGCTGCCCAGTGCGGCCACCGGCCAGGTACACGTTGCCTGTGACCCGGTCTGCGAGAACATCATCTACGCTGCGGTTGACGGCGCTGGCATCTACCGCACCGACATCACCTCTGGCAGCTGGGACGACCTCGAGCCGCTACCCCTCGACTACACCGGCGTCGTGGTGGCACGTGAGGGCACCCTCTACGCCTCCACCGACGAGCTAGTCATCGACGGTAACGCAGATGACGTTGCCCTGTTCACGGATTGCATGGGTCGGGACTTCATTGCGCCCAGTGCCTTTGACCCAGGTGATTCTGTCTACAGCGGTGTGGCGCGCAACCTGACGCCGTGTGACACCGCCTGCTGCGGCACCGAGGACTGGGACTACCTC
>CAZXVG010000198.1:0-2040 GCA_964644205.1 uncultured Dehalococcoidales bacterium
CCGGACTATGAGCCGCTCTTTGAGCTGGTTGATTTTATGGTGGTGGTGGAGAAGAAGCGGCGCTCGCCCGCCAGGGAGGAGCTTGAGGAGATGCTCTCCGAGGCCACGGTCAAGGTAAGGGTGGGTAGCGAGATAATGCATACCGCCTCCGAGGGTAACGGCCCGGTTAACGCCCTGGACCACGCCCTGCGTAAGGCGCTGCTGGGCTGCTATCCCGACCTGGCTAGCGTCCGGCTGGTTGACTACAAGGTCCGCATCCTGGAGGAGAGTGTCGGCACCGAGTCCCAGGTCAGGGTCTTCATCGAGTCCAGCGACGGACTTAACCAGTGGCGCACCGTGGGTAGCTCCACCAACATCATTGAGGCTAGCTGGCTGGCCCTGGCCGACAGCCTGGAGTACTGGCTTCTCCGGCAGAAGAAAGGCGCCCTTTAGGCCCGGCTTCCCGGGTAGACTGCCGTTTGCTTCTTGAGTTCCCCTCTTAACCGCTGTCGCTCGGCGTCTTTTACGACTACGGCTCGACGTTACAGACAAAGCTCTGGGGCATATCCAGGTAGGTGATGCTGCAGTCCTTACCCATCAGTTTCTCCGCCTCGGCGACGGCGTCTTCCACCGAGGCGAACGGCTCGAAGCTCAGTCTCCGGGCGACCTCAAAGTCGGTGGCTTCGGCCAGGAAGGCCTTGCCGACGTAGTTGAGGCCGTAGAGACCCTGTCCGTATAGAATCAGGGGGTGGGAGCCGTGGAAGGCGTAGCCGTAGCGGTATTTGTGGACGAACTCAGGCCGGTGGGCGTATTCCTCGGCGTAGAGCTCCCAGAGCTCGACCGGGTCTTTCATGTGCGGCAGGAGCTCGTCGAACATCTCGGCGTAGGACGGGTTGTGCACCAGATGAAAGTCGTTAGGGCAGGGGTGGCAGAAGATGACGATGCCGCCCGGCTTCACCAGGGGCACGTTCTGGAAGAGCCCGTAGCTGTAGGAGAGGGCCGCGTTTCTTACCTGGATGGGATTGATGAGGGGCTCTCCGGTATGGGGGTTCTTTATCCCCTTGGAATAGGGGTCTCGGCTGTTACCGATGCCGTAGATTACCACGTCCGACTGGCCCTTAATGTCTATCACCTGCTGCTTCTGTACGATGGGTATCCCCTGCTCGTGAGTCTCTACGGGGCTACCGGCGGCCACCTGAACCAGCTCCTGGGGGCTGGCGTTATTCATGTTGCCCTCAATGACGAGCACCCGGCGGCCCTTCTTGGCCAGCTCGGCTTCGATAACAGCCCCCATCTCGTTGAGCAGCTTGGGAAAGGCGGAGCGTTTCGGGTCGAGCGAGGACTTGCCCGACGCCTTGGCGAAGGGGCGGTGGTGGTGCCGGATGCTGCGCCAGCTGCCCAGGCCGACGACCACCGTCTTCCAGCCGCCGTTGAAGTGCGACCACGGGTGGCTCACGTAGATGAGCTGGTCGGATTCGGTGACCAGGCGGCTTACCTCCACCTCGTGGTGGCGCTTGGTCTCGCCCAGGAAGACCAGGTTTTCCTGGTCCTCGGCGTCGAAGTTGAAGAGCCAGCTGGGGCTGGCCCGGCTTACCAGGTCGTCCCCCAGTATCTCGGCCAGTTCGCTCTGGGTCCACATCCGGTGCAGCCCGACGGCGCAGACGAGGCGGATGTTATGGCGGTCGACGCCGAGCTTGTCCAGCTCTTCGAGCAGCACCTTGACGGCGACCTCGATAAAGCCCGGCTTTACCTCGGCGGGCAGAAAGCCGATGGGGTCGTCGAAGGCGATGGTGACCTTGGATTTTGCGTTCACCAGTTTGGGGAGGGGGTCGTGAGCAACCGGCGAGTTCAGAGCGTCGCGAATCGCCTGTGCCGGGTCGGGGAGGGGTGGCAGCGGCTTATTGGTGTTCTTTAGAACCCTGGTCCTCTCGGGGAGCTCGGCCAGGATGTTGCTGTTGCCATAGGGTATTCGGAAAGTGCTCATATCTCCATGCCTCTCTTATGAATCTTTTTGTGGCTTCAGCCTGTAGAATGTAATCCTGTCGATTTTATTTTTATTTA
>CAZXVG010000199.1:0-2021 GCA_964644205.1 uncultured Dehalococcoidales bacterium
TGGAAGGTCATGAAGACCACCCCGGGCGTTGAGACCTCGGTCACCCTTGCCTTGACGGTTATCTCCCCCCGCCGCGAGCTCACCCTTACTGTTTCCCCGTCGCTGATGCTTAAGGTGCGGGCGTCCTCCGGGTTTATCTCCACCAGCCCCTCGCCCATGAAGGCGTTGAGGCCCTTGACCTTGCGGCTGACGGTGCCGGTGTGCCAGTGGAACAGGCTCCGCCCCGTGGTCAGTGTCAGGGGGTAGGTGTCGTCGGGGAGCTCTGCGGGCGGCTTGTACTTAAGGGGTATGAACTGCCCCCGGCCCCGGGTGAACTGCTGGGTGTGTAAGATTTTGGTGCCCGGGTGCTCCGGGGTGGGGCAGGGCCACTGCAGGCCGCCGGATTCAAGGCGCTCATAGCTGATACCGCCGTAGATGGGGGTAAGGGCGCTAATCTCCTCCATAACCTGGGCGGGGTCAGTAAAGTCGAAGCCCTTGGCCCCCAGCCGCCTGGCAAGCTGGCAGATAATCAGCCAGTCGGGACGGGAGTCCCCCACTAGCTCTATGGCTTTTCTTACCCGCTGCACCCGCCGTTCGGTATTGGTAAAGGTGCCCTCCTTCTCGGCAAAGCTGGCTCCGGGCAGGACGACATCGGCTATCCGGGCCGTCTCCGAAAGAAAAATATCCTGAACCACCAGGAAGTCGAGCCTGGCCAGTAGCTCCTGAGCGTGTCCCGCATCCGGCTCGCTCAGCGCCGGGTTTTCCCCCATGATGTAGGCCGCCTTTATCCGCTTCCCGGCCTGCTCAATCATCTCGGTAACGGCCAGTCCCGGCTCCGGGGAGAGCGGGCCGCCCCAGGCCGCCTCGAACCTGGCCTTTGCCTTGGGGTCGGTTACGGCCTGATAGCCGGGATAGACATTGGGCAGCGCCCCCAGGTCGCAGGCGCCCTGCACGTTATTCTGCCCGCGGAGCGGGTTCACCCCGGTTCCCGGTTTGCCGATATTGCCGGTAAGCATGGCCAGATTGGCGGTGGCCATGACGTTATCGGTGCCGTGGGAGTGCTGGGTGATGCCCATGGCGTAGAGAATGGTCGCCGGCTTAATGGTGGCGTAAAGCCGGGCGGCCCGGGCTATCTTTCCCCCGGGTACGCCGGTAATCTCTTCTACGGTGGCCAGGTCGAAGCCCTCAAGCGACTCCTTAAAGGCGTCAAAGTTCTCACAGCGCTGGTTGATAAACTCCGTGTCTGATAGGTCTTCAGCGACGATAACCCGCATCATGCCCATGAGCAGGGCGACATCGGTGCCCGGCCGGTGGCACAGCCACAGCTCGGCGTAGCGCACCAGGTCAATCCCCCTGGGGTTAGCCACGATGAGGCTGGCCCCCTTGTGCACCGCCCTTTTCACGTCGAAGCCGATTACGGGGTGGGCTGAGGTGGTGTTGGTGCCGATGGCCAGGATACACCGGGCGTGGCCAATCTCGCTGATGGAGTTGGTCATGGCGCCACTGCCGAAGCTCTTTACCAGCCCGGCAACCGTGGGGGCGTGGCACAGGCGGGCGCAGTGGTCTACGTTGTTGGTGCCCAGCACGGCGCGCCCCAGCTTCTGAAGGAGGTAGTTCTCCTCGTTGGTGCACTTGGCGGAGGAGATGACGGCTATCTCGTCCCCGCGGTAAGCCCCCAGCCTCTCCGCCACCAGGTCGAGCGCCTCGTCCCAGCCGGCCTCGGTGAAAACCCCGTTACGCTTGATAAGAGGGGTGGTCAGGCGCTCCGGGTGGTGCACGAACTCGCTTACGCCGTAGCGGCCCTTAACGCAGAGCCGCCCCAAACTCGCCGGGTTATCCCTATCGCCCCTTATGGAGACGATTTCTCCCTCGCGGATGCCGAGGTACATGCCGCAGCCGACCCCGCAGTAGGGGCAGGTGGTGGCTACCTCGCGGGTCGCTGGCCTGGCGTTTTTGGGGGCCAGGGCGCCCACCGGGCAGTGGACGACGCACTCGCCGCAGGACTGGCAGATGGAGTCCATGAGCGGCTTATCGCCGAAGGT
>CAZXVG010000200.1:0-1991 GCA_964644205.1 uncultured Dehalococcoidales bacterium
CTACTTCGGAATCCTGATTATCATGGCCTCTGTCGCCAGCGTCATGCTGGTCTACTTCAAAAGGAAAAGGTGGCTCTAGGTCACCCCGGGGACAGAATGAGCCAGATACCGATTTCGTCATGGAAAGCCTCAAAAGCGGCGCCCAAAAGCTAGGCTTGTCCCTCAGCCCGGGACAGCTTAGGCAGTTCTCCATCTACTATCAGGAGCTTATCGCCTGGAACCAGAGACTGAACCTCACCCGCATAACCGGCTATGAAGACGTCCAGGTAAAGCACTTCCTGGACTCGCTTACGGTGAGCCTGGTCTGGCCGTCCCGGGAAAGCGGGGCTCACTTACGGGTAATTGATATCGGCACCGGGGCTGGGCTACCCGGCCTGCCGCTCAAGATTTCCTTCCCCGATATCAAGCTCACCCTGCTTGAAGCCACCGCCAAGAAGACCGCCTTCTTAAGCCACCTGAGCCAGAAGCTGGGGCTGGAAGAGGTCGCCGTCGTCACCGGGCGCGCCGAGGATATCGCCCACCAGAGCCAGTACCGGGAGCGCTTCGATACCGTGCTAGCGCGCGGGGTCGCCCCCCTGGCGACCCTGGCCGAGCTGGCCCTGCCCCTGTGCCGCATCGGAGGCAGCCTGGTCGCCCTGAAGAAGGGCAATATCGAGTCCGAGGTAGCTCAGGCCGTCCGGGCAATCAGCCTGCTGGGGGGTAAGCCGCCGGAGATAAAAATGGTTAGCCTTACTGAGTTCCGCGACCGGCGCCAGCTGGTAGTAGTTACCAAGGTATCCCCCACCCCCGAGGCCTACCCCCGCCGTCCGGGCATCCCCGCAAAGAGACCGCTGGTTACCCCCGAGGGGAATGGTGTATCATAGGCTAGCATCCAGGCTGCTTGGGGGGCTATCACCTTGTATGATACGGTCATTATCGGCGGCGGCCCGGTGGGCAGCCGGCTGGCCCAGCGGCTGGCCGGCCTGGGGTACGGGGTAGCGGTTATCGAGCAGAAAGAGCGCCCGGGAAGGCGGGTCTGCTGCACGGGAATCGTCGGTAAGGAGTGCCTCGACTCCTTCGCCGTCCCCGAAGAGCTTGTCCTGAGAAGGCTATCGAGCGCCCGCCTCATTTCCCCCTCGGGGAAGGTGCTCCGGCTGCGGCGTGAAGAAGACCAGGCCTACGTCCTGGACCGGGCCGGCTTCGATGTCGCTCTGGCCCAGCGCGCCCGTGACGCCGGCGCCGAGTATCTACTCAACAGCCGCGCCGACAAGCTGGCGGTCGCTAGCCACCAGGTCAGCATCGAGATAGTCCGGGACGGAGACAGGCAGGGCTATAAAGCCCGCGCCGTGGTTATTGCCTCCGGCTTTAACTCCCGCCTGGTCGAGACGCTGGGGCTGGGTAACATCAGCTATTACGTCAGGGGGGCCCAGGCGGAGGTAGCCGCCCCGGCCCTGGAGGAGATGGAGCTCTACTTCGGCGAGGAGGTAGCGCCGGGGTTTTTCGCCTGGCTGGTGCCCGCCCTACCGGCTACGGCCCGGGTGGGGCTGCTAACGCACCAGAGCCCGGGGCCCTACCTGAAGAAGCTGCTGGCGTATCTGTCGGCCCAGGGTAAGATAGCCTCGACCGAAGCTGAGGTAAGCTACGGGCGGGTCCCCTTAAAGCCGCTATCCCGGACCTACCACGACCGGCTGCTCATCGCGGGCACCGCCGCCGGGCAGGTAAAACCGACCACCGGGGGCGGTATCTACTACGGGCTGATGTGCGCCGACATCGCCGCCGAGACCCTGCACCAGGCGCTTAAGGCTAACGACCTGTCGGCGGGAAGGCTGGCCGGCTACCAGCGGCGCTGGCAGCAGAGGCTGGGGCAGGAGCTCAAGAAGGGCTACCGGGTGCGCCGGCTCTACCAGGAGCTTAACGACCGGCAGATTGACAGCCTGTTTGAAACCGTGAAGACCAAAGGGCTGGTCGATAGCCTGCTCGGAGATAGCGACGTCTCCTTCGACTGGCACAGC
>CAZXVG010000201.1:0-1985 GCA_964644205.1 uncultured Dehalococcoidales bacterium
ACGCTGCGGCAAATGTAAGGGAGGTAGATATGGCGAAGGCGATTGCCATTGTGGGCAGTCCCAGGAAGAAGGGGAATACCGAAGTCCTGGCGGGTCACGCCCTTGAGGCGATGGCGGAGGAGGGGCTTACCACCGAGCTATTGAGCCTGGCTGGTCTGGATATCAGGCCGTGTAACGCCTGTTTGGTCTGCAAGAAGGAGGAGCGGTGTCCCATTGATGACGATCTCTTCCCCATTTATCTCAAGATGAAGGAGTGCCACGCCATCGTCCTTGCCTCGCCGGTTTACTACGGCTCGGCGACCGCCCTGATAAAGGGTCTCATGGAGAGGACGGGCTACATCGCCCACTGGAACGGCCGGGTATTCGAGGGGAAGGTGGGCGGCTCTCTAGCGGTGGCGCGCCGGGCGGGCCAGAACTTCACCCTGGCCCAGCTTAACTACTGGTTTCAAATCATGGGCTGTTATACCGCCGGCTCGACCTACTGGAACATGGCCTTCGGGGTGAAGAGGGGCGATGTTGCCGGTGACGAAGAGGGCATGAGGACAGCCTGGAACTTCGGGAAGAACGTTGCCCGGCTGGTTAAGAAGCTGGGGGTATAGCCTGGTTCAAGGTGGATAGGTATCCGCTCAGGGAGTATCCTATAGTCGGTGTCTGCGGTCTTGACTGCGGACTCTGCCCGAGGTATTACACCGAAGGGGCGTCGAGGTGCCCCGGCTGCTGTGGTCCCGATTTCTGGAAGAAGATGCCCGGCTGCGGCTTCATCACTTGTTGCGTAAAGGAAAAGGGGCTCGAGACCTGTGCCCAGTGTGCTGGCTTTGACGGCTGTGAACGGGTGGCTAGGCTCCTTGATTCGGCCCGCTGTCAGGACTCCTTTATTTCCCACCGACCGATTGAGGCTAATCTTACCTTCATCCGTGAGCACGGCATTGAGGAGTTCGTCCGCTTGGAGATGGAAAAGCAGGGGTTCTTGAGGCTTCTCCTTAGTAACTACGACGAAGGCCGTTCCAAGAGCTTTTACTGCACCAGCTGCCAGCTTGTGCCCCTGGATAGCTTAAGGCAGGCGCTTAAAGAGGCGGAGGCAGAAATAACCCCAGACTCTCCTCTCAAAGAAAGGGCTAAGACCCTCAGGGCGCTAATCAGCAGAACGGCGGAGGCTTTGGGGATTGATTTAAGACTGAGGAAGTGACTTGTGACCTTACCCCTCTTAAAACCCCTCACGAATAGGGCTGGCATTTGGGGCAGAAGTAGGTGCCCCGGTTACGCACCACGATTCTCTCGATAGACGTCCCGCAGCGCGGGCAGAGCTTACCCCCCAGCCCGTGAGCCACCCGGAACTCGAAGTGTGCTGTGCCCAGCTCCCCGCCGGGTCGAAAGTAGTTCTCCACGCTGGCCCCCTTGCTAGTGATGGCCGCCCGGAGCACCCCCTGAATCGCCTTGTGGAGCCTTACTACCTCTTCCCGGGACAGGCTGGCGGCCGGTCTTAGGGGGTGGATTCTGGCGTCATACAGGGACTCGTCGGCGTACATGTTACCGATACCGGCGATGAAGTTCTGGTCGAGGAGGAGGGGTTTTATCGGCGCCTTGCGCTTAGCGAGCCGCTCGGCCAGGACTTGGGCTGTGAAGTTTTCGGTCAGGGGTTCGGGGCCGAGCTTAGATACCAGGCTTTCCGGGTCTTCCACCAGCCACATCGCCCCGAACTTGCGCGGGTCGCGGAAGCGGAGCTCGCCGCCGTTATCCAGGTGCAGAACGGCGCGGATGTGTCGGGTGGGTTCGTCCGAGGCGTGATTTAGGAGCAGCGAGCCGGTCATCTTAAGGTGGATAACCAGGGCCTGGCCGCTCTTTAAGCTGAAGGTGAGGTACTTACCGCGCCGGCTGATTCCGGTTATTACCTGCCCCGCAAGGCGGCGGCAGAACTCGGTAAGCGCGGGCTTCTTCACTATCCCCTCCCAGCCCAGGGTGATTCCGGTAATGCGGCGCCCTACGAC
>CAZXVG010000202.1:0-1984 GCA_964644205.1 uncultured Dehalococcoidales bacterium
TCCCCACCGCCTCGGTCAGGCTTATCGGCCCCGAAGGGCAGGTCCTGGCTGACGCTTCACTGGGAACGGGCCCCGTGGATGCGGTCTATAAGGCGATTAATCGTATCGTCGGCGTGCCCAATGAGCTTATCGAGTTCACGGTTAAATCGGTGACCGAGGGTATCGACGCCATAGGGGAGGTGCTTATTCGCATCGAGAGCGAGAGGGTAACCTACACCGGGCGGGGCGCCGATACCGACGTCATCGTGGCCAGCGCTAAGGCCTATATGAACGCGCTTAATCGCTTAATAGCGACGAAGAAGGCGGGCTAGGATGTCACTTGAGCTTGAGATGGTTGCCCGTGTCCTGGTGGCGGTGGGCTTGGGAGCAGCCATCGGGTTTGAACGCGAGAGGGCAAAGAAACCGGCCGGTCTCCGCACCCATACCCTTATTGCGCTTGGTGCGGCGCTGTTCACGGTCGCTTCGATTTACGGGTTCGGCCCGGTTCGGTTTGGGGCCTGGGGGGCGGGGGGGGGGGGGGCCGGGATTGGCTTCATTGGCGCCGGGGCGATTATCCATCGGGGTGGTGGGGATATCGTGGCCGGCTTAACCACGGCGGCGACTATCTGGGTGGTGGCGGCGATTGGACTGGCTGCGGGCGCCGGTTTGTTCCTGGTTGCCGGGGTGACTACCGGTGTCACGCTGGTAGTGCTGTTGATTCCTCGTTTTGTTGGTTGACCGCTGGCGCTTGGTGATGTCTACTTTTGTGAGGTAAGGAAAGGAGGCCTTATTGACCTTAGCGGAAAAGATACTGGCAGTTCACACCGATAGAGAGGCAGTGAGCCCGGGTGAGTTTATCAATGTCCGGGTTGACTTGGTTCTGGCTAATGATATTACCGCCCCCATTGCCATTCGGGAGTTTCGGAAGGCAGGTGTCAAGCGGGTCTTCGACCCCAAGAAGATAGTCATGGTGCCCGACCACTTCACCCCCTGTAAGGACATCGCCTCTGCCGAGCAGGTAAAGCTGGTGCGTGACTTCGCCCGTGAGCAGGGGATAATCTATTTTGAGGTCGGTCGGGTGGGCATCGAGCACGTGCTCCTGCCGGAGCAGGGCCTGGTTCTGCCGGGGGATGTCGTTATCGGGGCCGATTCGCACACCTGTACCTACGGGGCTCTGGGTGCCTTCGCCACCGGCATGGGCTCGACCGATATCGCCGCCGCCATGGCTACCGGGGATATCTGGATGAAGGTGCCGCCGACCATTAAGCTGGTATATTCCGGCAGCCTGGGGGAGTGGGTGATGGGTAAGGATTTGATTCTGTATACCATCGGCGACCTCGGCGTTGACGGCGCCCTGTATTCCGCCATGGAGTTTTGCGGTGAGGCGATAGATTCATTATCCATAGACGGGCGCTTTACCATGGCCAATATGGCTATCGAGGCCGGAGCCAAGGCCGGTATCTTCCGGGTGGATAACCGGACTCAGCTTTACATAAAGCCGAGAGCCAGGCGTCCTTACCGGGTCTATGAGCCGGATAACGGGGCTGGTTACGCCCGGGTTATCGAGTATGACGTGGCCGCTATCGAGCCTCAGGTGGCGCTGCCCCACTCGCCGGCTAATGCTAGGCCGGTGAGCCAGGTAGGCAATATCGAGATTGACCAGGTGGTGATTGGCAGTTGCACCAACGGTCGTATCGAGGACTTACAGGTAGCTGCTCAGCTGTTAAAGGGGAGAAGGGTTCACGACCGGGTGCGCTGTATCGTCATCCCCGGTTCGCAGGAGGTATATCTCGATGCCCTGACGCGGGGTCTGATTGAGGTGTTTATCAAGGCGGGGGCGGCGGTGAGTACTCCTACCTGCGGGCCCTGCCTCGGCGGGCATATGGGGGTGCTGGCGGGCGGCGAGCGCTGCGTCTCCACCACCAACCGCAATTTTGTGGGCAGAATGGGCCACCCCGAGTCGGAGGTCTATCTGGCGAGCCCGGCGGTGGCGGCGGCCAGTGCC
>CAZXVG010000203.1:0-1982 GCA_964644205.1 uncultured Dehalococcoidales bacterium
CCAGCTCGCAGTAGACCTGGCATTCGCGTATGCGGCGGGCGATGAGCAGGCTGTACTGGGAGCCGAAGTCGATGACGACGATGGTCTCGCGCTTGGCACCGGGCAGGGCCTCGCTGGGCGGCGACGGCTGCTCACCACCCAGCTCCTTGGCAATCTCTAAATAAGTAGAGACCTCGATGTCGTCGCTGGTGGCGATGCGGTGGCTAGCGCTTTCCTCTGGTTTTGAGCTGTCCTGCACCATATCTATGCCACAGATTACCACTGTGGTATACTATCGTCAAGGGAAACTGGTTGTTGTGGCAAGTGTTGGCTTGATGTCGTCCGGGCTTCCGTCGGGTATTATCCAGCAGGTCAGGGAGGGCGTCTCTCTTCTCAAAAGGGGGGGGATAGTCGCTTTTCCCACCGACACCGTCTACGGGCTGGGGGCGGCGGCGAGCTCTCTCCAGGCGGTGGCCCGGGTCTACGAGGTTAAGAAGCGGCCGGCCGATATGCCGCTACCCCTGCTGCTGGCCAGTGTCGCCCAGATAGAGGAGGTCGCCCGGCCGGGGACGCTCGCCCGGCATCTTGCGGAGAGGTTCCTACCTGGAGCCCTGACCTTGGTCTTAGCCAAGTCACCCTTAGTCCCTGATATCGTCACCGCCGGGAGAGAGACCGTGGCCGTGCGTATTCCCGCCCATCCGGTGCCGGTGGCCCTGGTCGAGGGGCTGGGGGCGCCGGTTCTGGGCACCAGCGCTAACCTGAGCGGCCGTCCCAGCGCCCTTACCGCCGGAGAGGTCGCCTCTCAACTGGGTGATAGGGTAGACCTGGTCATTGATGGCGGGCGCTGTCCCGGGGGTCGGGAGTCCACCATCGTCGATGTCACCGGGGAGGTGCCCGTAGTCCTGCGCGAGGGGGCGCTCTCGATTGGGGAGCTTACCCGGGCTTTTCCCGGCGTTACCTTTCGCCGGGTGCCGGTTACCCGAGAACATTCTTGATATGAGGAGGCTTAATAATGCGTATCGCTATCGGCTGTGACCACCGTGGGCTGGATACCAAGAAGCTCATTATGGAGCTAATCACCGCCGCCGGGCATGAAGTTAGCGACCTCGGCTGCTATACCGCCGAGCCGGTGGACTACCCCGATATCGCCCGGGAGGTGGCTACGGCGGTAGCCAGAGGCGATTTCGACCGGGGCGTCCTGATATGCAATACCGGCATCGGGGTGAGCATGGCGGCTAACAAGGTGAAGGGGATAAGGGCCGCTCTGTGCTGCAACGCCTTCATGGCGCGACGGGCCCGCCAGCATAACGATGCCAACGTCCTCTGTGTGGGGACAGAGCTGGGGCCGGAGCTGACCGGTGATATCCTGAGCGCCTACCTCACCACCGATTTTGAGGGCGGACGGCACCTGCGCCGGGTAGAAAAGATAATGGCTATCGAGGGCTGATTATCCCTGGTTTGGTTTGACAACAGGCACGGGCTATGTTATCTTTGGTCACAAAGCTGACCTGTAAAATTCGGGGTTTAAGGCGTGGCGGGGGTGTCTAAGTTAAGCGGGAGGAGTTGTGGTATGGGTATGAAAAGCGATATGGCGAAAAAGGGCCTGGAGCGGGCTCCGCACCGCTCCCTGATTTACGCTCTGGGCTATATCACTAGCGACATGGAGAAGCCGTTTATCGGTGTTATCAATAGCTTCAGCGAGGTCGTGCCCGGGCATAAACACCTCAATGAGATTGCCCAGGCGGTCAAGTTCGGGGTATACGCCGGCGGCGGGGTCCCCTTCGAGACTAACACCATCGCCGTGTGCGACGGTATCGCCATGAACCACCCGGGCATGAAATACAGCTTACCCAGCCGGGAGCTGATTGCCGACTCGGCGGAGATAATGGCCGAGGCCCACGCCTTTGACGGCCTGGTGTTTGTCCCTAACTGCGACAAGATAATCCCCGGCATGCTCATGGCGGCGCTCAGGCTTAACGTCCCGGCTATCTTCGTGAGCGGCG
>CAZXVG010000204.1:0-1977 GCA_964644205.1 uncultured Dehalococcoidales bacterium
TTCCTTCCGACCTTCCTCGATGTCCTGGCGGAGAACTACGGTGCCGGGCTAAGAATACTAGATTTTGCAGAATCCCCTGAGGAGTGCCGTATTACCATTAACAATTGGGTAGACGATCAGACTGAGGGCAGAATCAAAGACCTTATCCCACAGGGACTAATAGACCAGCTGACCCGCCTTGTTTTGACCAACGCCATCTATTTCAACGCAGCTTGGGCGTCGCCTTTTAACGAGGGCGCAACCAGTGATAGCACCTTCCATCTACTCAATGGGGATGAGTTGATGGTACCGACGATGAGGCAGACTGAATCATTTGGCCATGCTGAGAGTGATGACTATCAGGCCGTTGAACTACCTTATGATGGTAACGAGCTATCAATGGTGATACTGCTTCCTGGGAGTGGTGAATTCAATGCTTTCGAGAGTTCGTTGAATTCACAGAAACTGGACGAGATCCTCGGTGAACTGGAATACAAACAAGTCGACCTTACGATGCCGAAGTTTGAATTCGAATCCAGCTTCGCTCTCAAGGATTCTCTGTCGGAAATGGGTATGCCGGTTGCTTTTTCGGGGGGTGCTGATTTCTCTGGTATGACTGGAAACCGTGAACTCTCAATCACGGCTGTCGTCCACAAGGCTTTTGTCTCAGTTGACGAAGCCGGAACAGAGGCAGCGGCGGCTACGGCGGTGATTGTAGGTGAGACATCTGCGCCGGCGGAGCCGATTGAGGTCAGAATTGACCGACCCTTCATCTTCCTGATCCGCGACATCGAGACAGGAACGATACTCTTTGTCGGGCGCGTGGTGAACCCGAATTTGTAAGCCGAGTCGAGGTTGGCTGCGGCGAATATCTCGCAAGAGGGAGACTATGAAAAAGTACATTGCTCCGGTCGGTACCATACTGCTCCTGACCATCGGTATGGTTACCGGCTGCAGAGCGCAACCGCCACAGCCATCGGTGGAATACACGCTGCCCGAGCTGAAATACCTTGTTCTGGCCGATTTTGACGACGTTTTCTGGTGCGACCCTGATTTCTATCCCATCGGGCGGCCGGGAGGGGAGGAGCAGAACGCGCATGAACAGTTTGCCGCCATCGCCGAGAACGAAGCGGATTTTTCCGCAATCCTGCTACACCTGGACCTGCCCGACCAACCGGAATATACCGACGAGGAAAAACTGCTCATCTACCGGGAACACAAGAAGCTCACCTACCAAATAGAGATGACACCGTCCGGAGACGGCTATCAGTTCACGCTGCGCGTGAAAGAAGGGCAGGGAGAACGCATCGAGGGGACGGTCACTCCTTCCGGCAACATAGAGATAACCAAACGGGAGCCGAGCTTCAACACCTGTCCTATCTGCCTGGCTAGAGGCACTCTTATCGCTACCCCCGAGGGGCCGGTTCCGGTGGAGCAACTGAATGAAGGAACACCGGTGTGGACCACCGATGGTACGGGCAACCGTGTTAAGGGGATAGTCATCAAGACGTCGGCGACACCGGTACCATCCTCATTTCAGGCGATAAACGTGGCCTTAAGTGATGGGCGTGCCGTCACCGCCTCACCAGGCCACCCCACCGCCGAAGGACGAGCCCTGGGAGATTACCGGACCGGCGACACACTGGACGGAGCGGTGGTAACCGCCGTGAAGTACTCCGACTATGACGGGGTTACCTTTGACCTGCTGCCTTCCGGTGAAACAGGCCTATATTGGGCCAACGGCATCCTGATGGGGAGCACCATAGCCAAATGAGCGATAAAGATTAGATATAGTGATTTTTTATAAAGTATGGGATAATATCTTATAGCCTCTTATTTATCTGCTTCTAGTCTTTGTTCCTATCTGGCAGTTTCCCAGAAACCAATGATGGATTCTCTAAATTCACCGAGAGCGTTTCCGAAGCGATTCTTACATAATCACTTTTTGCGATATATCTCAGAATTAGTATGCCCAATCTGTCATGCACCCTTGCCCGT
>CAZXVG010000205.1:0-1971 GCA_964644205.1 uncultured Dehalococcoidales bacterium
TCATCTCGTAGACATTCTCTTCGATGGGCTCGGGGGCTTGAAGGCCCTTTTCGATACCGTCCAGTCCGGCTGCCAGCATAACGCTGAAGGCAAGGTAGGGGTTGCAGGCAGGGTCGGGGGAGCGGAATTCGACCCGGGTGGCGTTTTCCTTACCCGGCTTGTATTCGGGGACCCGGATGAGGTCGGAGCGGTTGCGCCGCGCCCAGGAAAGGTATACCGGTGCTTCGTAGCCGGGCACCAGCCGCTTGTAGGAGTTGACCCACTGGTTGGTGATTGCGGTAAGCGCCGGGGCGTGCTTGAGCAGGCCGGCGATGTAGCTCCTGGCCGTCTGCGAGAGGTGATAGCTGTCCTTGGGGTCGAAGAAGGCGTTCCTTCCCCCCTTGAAGAGCGACTGATGGACGTGCATCCCGCTGCCGTTGATGCCGAAGACCGGCTTGGGCATGAAGGTGGCATAGACCCCGTGATTCAGGGCGATTTGCTTGACCACCAGGCGGTAGGTCATCACGTTATCGGCCATGGTTAAGGCGTCGGTGTAGCGCATGTCTATCTCGTGCTGGCTCGGGGCGACCTCGTGGTGGGAATACTCGACGCCGATACCCAGCTCCTCCAGGTTGAGAACGGTTTCCCGTCTCAGGTCGGTGGCCGCATCCAGCGTGGTCATGTCGAAGTAGCCGCCGGCGTCCAGCGCCTCCGTCCCCGACGAGTCCTTGAAGTAGAAGTACTCCAGTTCGGGGCCCACGTAGAAGGTGTAGCCCAGGTCCGCCGCCCGTTTCAGGTTCTTCTTGAGGACATATCTCGGGTCGCCTTCAAAGGGCTCTCCGCCGGGCTTGATGATATCGCAGAACATGCGCGCTACGGCGCGGTGTTCCAGAGGTCTCCAGGGCACCAGCTGGAAGGTATCCGGGTCGGGCAGGGCTACCATATCGCTCTCATCAATGCGGGCAAAGCCCTCAATAGAAGAGCCGTCAAAGCCCATCCCGTCCTCGAGGGCCCCTTCCAGCTCCTCCACGGTTATGGCAAAGCTCTTGAGCATACCTAAGATATCGGTGAACCACAACCTGATGAATTTTACGTCGTGCTCCTTGGCTGTCTTCAGGACGTATTCCTTGCTTTCCTCTCTGGACTTACTGGCCATCTTGTTGAAACCTCCTTTTTAGTCTTTGTTTAGATAGCGTCCTCGCCGTCGTCGCCGGTTCTGACTCGCAGCGCATTGTCAACCGGTATCACGAATATTTTACCATCACCCAGCTCACCGGTGCGGGCGCTTCTCATGACGGCGCTCATTATTTTGCCCACATCCTGGTCGAGCACCACGATTTCCAGCTTCAGTTTGGGGAGAAAGTCCACCTTGTATTCCTGACCGCGCCACCGCTGGGTGAGCCCTTTCTGTCTTCCGTGTCCCCGGACATCGAAGACGGTCATCCCCGGGTAGCCTATCTCTTCGAGGGCGCTTCTCACCTCGCCCAGCCTTTCCGGTCGGATAATGGCTTCAATCTTCTTCATGCTAGGCCTCCGTGTAGGGTAGGCCGGGGTAGGCGTTGGTGCCGTGCTCGGAAATATCCAGGCCCTGCAGCTCTTCCTGCGGCGATACCCTTATCCCCATGAGCTTGTCCATTATTTTGAAGGTAAGCAACCCCAGCCCCAGCGCCCAGCCGAAGCAGACGGCAGCTCCGATACCCTGGGCGGCAAGCTGCCCCCACCCCCCGCCGTAGAGCACCCCGGTGACCAGGGGCGCTTCGGTGGTGTAGACACCGTAGGTACCGTCGGCAAAGATGCCCACCGCGAGCAGCCCCCAGATGCCGTTTAGGCCGTGAACACTCACCGCCCCCACCGGGTCATCAATCCCTATCTTATCAAAGAAGTATACACCTAATACCACTATGACGCCAGCTATCGCCCCGATAACCACGGCTGATAGGGCCGATACCCAGGCACAGCCGGCGGTTATGGCCACCAGCCCGGCCAGCGACC
>CAZXVG010000206.1:0-1958 GCA_964644205.1 uncultured Dehalococcoidales bacterium
CGCTCGCCCCGCTTACGGCTAATCAGCATAAAGGCCCGGGGCACGTCGGCCATCAAGGACTTGGACTGCTCGGCGGCCACGTCATAGAACCTGACCATCACCTCCTCCACCTTAACCGCCTGACTCAGGGCGTCGGCGTAGCCCGCCCCCTCGCTAAGCTTGGTATCCAGGGCGTAGTCGCCCTCCTCCAAGTCGAAGGCAAAGCAGCCCTCGATGGCATCACTGATAACCCCGTAGTAGGCCATCTCCACCTGCTTAGTATACTTCCGGTTCTCCTGGGCAAAGCCGAGAAAGCTATCCTTACCCTCGCTAAACCTCCCGGCCAGTGCCTCGTAAAACCTGGCCGACTCTTCCTCAAGCCCCCTGGAAAAGCTGATGACCGAAGAAGCCGTTTGCAGTTTCATATCGCTACCCCCCATTAAAACCACCGCTGGATGACGACCTTGCTCTCGGTAAAGAAACGAACCGCCTCCTTGCCCTGCGTGTGTAGTATGCCAAAGAAGGACTCCTTCATGCCGCTGAAGGGGAAGAACGCCATCGGGGCCACGATGCCGATATTGATGCCAATATTTCCGCTGACCACCCGGTACTGAAACTCCCGGGCACTCTTACCGTCCGCGGTAAAGATGGCGTGACCGTTACCAAAATCACAGTCGTTGACTATGTCTATGGCATCATCCAGGTTCTTGGCCCGCATGACACTCATCACCGGCCCGAAGATCTCCTCCCGGGCTATCTTCATGTCCGGCGTCACCTTCTCAAAGATGGACGGCCCCAGAAAGCAGGTCTCCGGGTAGTCGCCCCTGATCTTGAACTTCCTCCCGTCGAGTATCAGCTTGGCTCCGGCCTCGATACCGCTATCGATGTACCCCAGAACCCGCTTCTTCTTCTCCACGTCACGCAGCGGGCCCATCTGCACCGACTCATCGAGCCCGTAGCCGATGACTATCTTCGATACCGCATCGGCCACCCTGTCCAAGAAGCTCTTGTAGAAGCTATCGCCGCCCACTATCAACAGGTTAGCCCCCGAGAGGCACCTCTGCCCCGTGTTCCCGAAAAACGACGTCAGCAGGGAGGCAATGGTGGCGTTGACGTTACAGTCCGGCATGATGACGATGAAGTTCTTGGCTCCGCCCTGGGCGATAACCCGCTTACCCGTCTCGCCGCACTTCTGGTAGATGTACTTGGCGGTGGGCGTGGAACCAACGAAGGCTATCCCCTGGATACCCGGGTGCTCCAGCATCCCGGTGACCACCACCCGGCCACCGTTAACCACGTTCCACACCCCCGGCGGAAAACCGGCCTCCTCCACCAGCTCCGCAATCTTGAGCTGGCTGAAGGGGTCTTCACTCGAGGGCTTGACGATAACACAGTTCCCCGTGGCCACCGCATACGGCGCCGACCACAAAGGAATCATGAACGGGAAGTTGAACGGCCCGATGATACCGAAAACCCCCAGCGGGTTACGAATCAGATACTCATCAATACCAGTGGCAATATCCTCCAGATTATAGCCCATCTGCAGGGTGGGTATCCCGCAGGCCACCTCTACATTCTCGGTGCCCCGCCTCGTCTCCCCACGCGACTCGTCTATCGTCTTGCCGTGCTCCTGCGTCTGAACCCGGCTCACTTCCTCAAAGTGCTCCTCAAGCAGCTGCTTGAGCCGGAAAACATACCTCGCCCGAGCTACCGGCGTCGTCCGCCTCCAATCAGGAAAGGCATCCTGCGATGCCTTTACCGCAGAGTCTATCTCCTCACGGGTCGAAATCGGTACCTTGCCGATTGTCTCACACTTCGCCGGATTGACTACATCCTTTATCTCTCCCTTAGACTCCACCCACTCCCCGTTGATATAGTTCTTGACCAGGGGTACTCCCTTTATCGGCTCCTCTAAAACCGCCATGCCTAAAGCCCTCCTTCTTTTGCTTATTGCGCGTATGCTAGCTTATAGAGCTCGA
>CAZXVG010000207.1:0-1947 GCA_964644205.1 uncultured Dehalococcoidales bacterium
CGGTTACCCTCCCTGCCCAGCTGGTCGAGTATCTCGGCCAGGTGTTTTCTGACGGCGCGGTAGGTCTCCCGGGGAGGGTCGCCGAGGTAGAAGGCGGCGTGGAAGACGATGCTCTTCGCCCCGCACAGAGAGGCGATGCGGGCGGTTTTAAGCAGCCGCTCCTGGCTAGCCCTAATCTTTTCCGGCTCGCGGGCGTTAAGGTTTATGAAGTAGGGGGCGTGGGCCGAGAGCCTGATACCGTTCCCGGCGGCGGCGGCGACTTCACGGGCGGCGGCTTCGCCCATATTTACGCCCCGGACGAACTCTAGCTCCAGGCAGCCAAGCCCCAGCTCGCTCAGGCGCTCGATTCCGGAGACGGTAGATTGCTGTCTAGCGCTGTGGGGGATACCGCCGGTACCAAAAATTAGCCCTGCCATTTATCTCGGGCGCCTCCTTTGGCCATAGCCGGTATTAGTATAGCACAGCCCGACTGGCTGGTGGCTAGTAATTACGGCGTAAGGGTATTGCCAAAACAGAGTAATTAGTATACACTTAAACTAAGATACCCTGGTGCGTGAGGGGTTTGGTTTTACCGCCAGGGGTAATTTTTATATTTTGGGCAGTTAAGAGCACCACCTGTCGGCCGATAGTGGTGCCATAGTTATATTATCCTTTTCTTATCGGTCACTGGGGGCAAGACCTGCTGGGCAAGTTCTCCGGGCAGGACTGGTCGGTGTAGGCCAGCTTGTAATTTGACAGGTGGCCAGGAGAGGAGGCGAGCGTGGTTACGAACTATGACATACTCCGGTCTCGTTTGCAGAGTGAGCAGGAACGTTTGGCCCGTGAGTTAGAGCAGTTAAGGGCGAGTGTCCGTCCGGCGGAGGAGAGGCGGGAGGGTAGCCCCTTTGGTAAGAGGGAGGAGGAGGCTACCGAGGCGGCTGAGCTGGAGACGCGTCTGGAGCTGGAGAAGCGCCTTATGGAACAGCTGGCGGAGGTCGAGCATGCCTTGGCCAAGTTTGAGGCGGGCACCTATGGTTTGTGTGATAGTTGCGGTAAGCCCATAGACCCGGCGCGACTGGAGGCGCTTCCCCAGGCGAGCCTGTGCTTGGAGTGTAAGGCGAGTCAGGCAAAGAATGCGAAGGGCAAGTAGTCTCTGGGCTAGGTGGTGGCGGACGGTCTTATTCTTCCTGGTCGCCCTGGCGGTGGTCATCGGTGACCGGCTGAGCAAGGATTGGATACAGTCAAATCTGGCGGTGGGGCAGTCGCTGCCCGAGGAGGGGTTTCTGCGGCTGACCCGTGTCCAGAACACCGGGGCTGCCTTCGGTATATTCCCCGACCATACCTCCGCGCTGATTATTGTCAGCTTCGTCGGGGTCGCCGTGGTCCTTTTCTATAACTTCTATCTCTGTCGCCGCTTTGCCTTTCTCAATAACGGCATAAGCATGGCGGCCCTGGGTTCCGTTCTCGGGGGCACGGTGGGTAACCTCATTGACCGCTTGACCCTGGGCTACGTTACCGACTTCATCGCCGTGGGCTCCTTCCCGGCGTATAATGTGGCCGACGCTTCCATCACCACCGGTGTCTCCATATTCGCCGGCTCCCTGATATATCTCCTGGTCAAGGAGAGGCATGAAGCCGGGGAAAAAGAGACAGCCTCAAATAGTGACTAGTGTTTCCCACGCCGCAGGGGGTGAGGCTGATGGCCGCTTTTAGGGTAGTTAACCTGGTCGTCGATGAGCCCGGGATGCGTCTGGATAGATACCTCGCCGAGAAGTGCCCCGAGCTCTCCCGGACCCAGGCCCAGAGGCTGGTCGCTGACGGCCTGGTCACGGTTAACGGTCAGGTAGCTAAGGCCGGCCTGAAGCTGAGTGCTGGCGACCGGCTCAGTGTTAAGCTGCCGCCCCCGCCCGACGCCCCGCTGTCGCCGGAGGCGATGCCCTTAAACATCGTCTTTGAGGATAGCGACCT
>CAZXVG010000208.1:0-1902 GCA_964644205.1 uncultured Dehalococcoidales bacterium
ACGGATACCTGGCACTACAACGAGGATGAGCTGGTGGAGAAGGTCGCCGACATGGACGCCATTATGATATCCACCGGAGACGGCAGAATCACGCGGCGGGTCATGGAGGCGGGGAAGAAACTCACGGTCATCGCTAAAAGGGCCATCGGGGTCGGCGACATCGACGTTAAAGCCGCCACCGAGCTGGGTATCCTGGTAACCAACGCCCCCCTCGAGCTACACTACCTCTCGGTGGCCGAGTTCACCGTGAGCGCCATCCTGGGACTGGCCAATAACCTCAAGCTTGCCGACCATAACGCCCGCCGCGGGCTGTGGCGCAGCGTCTCCAACACCCTGCTCCGCCACAAGACGGTGGGCATCGTGGGGCTGGGTAGAATCGGCGCCAGGGTCGCCGAGTTGCTCCACCCCTTCGAGCTCAGGCTTCTCTCCTACGACCCCTACGTACCCCCGGAGAAGGCCAGGGCCCTAGAGGTAGAGCTTACCGACCTGGAGACCCTGCTCCGGGAGTCGGATTTCGTTACCCTCCACGCCGTGGAGACCCCAGAGACGATAGGCATGATTAACGAAGCCCGGCTCAAGATGATGAAAAACACCGCCTACCTGGTTAACACCGCCCGGGGCAGCCTCATCGACGAAGCGGCCCTGGCCCAGGGACTGAAAGAGGGCTGGATTGCGGGCGCCGCCCTGGACGTCTTCCGAGGGGAGATTCCCAAGGCGGATAACCCCCTGCTCGCTGAAGACATCTACTTCAAGACGATTTTTTCGCCCCACGCGGCGGCGCTCAACCCGGAGGTAATGTGGCACCTGCCCCTGCTCCAGCTTGAGAACTGCTTAAGCGCCCTGCGCGGCGAGGTGCCCCAGCACGTGGTAAACCGGGACGCAATACCAAAGTGGCAAAGCCGTAAGTAAGGGGTAAAAGACGAGCCCGTAAAAGGTGTTAGCGGGCTCCCGACTAAATCAGGAAAGAATTATATAGAATCAAGGAGGTAAACCAAATGGCGAAGGTAAAGGTTGGCGTGGTCGGCTACGGCTGCATCGGGCAGCGGCTGGCTGACGGAGCGGCCCTGCAGGAAGATATGGAACTGGTCGGGGTGGTTGACGCCGCCCCCACCCTAGCGGTAAGAGCCCTCAAGGAAAGGGGTATGCCCTACAAGCTCTTCTCCGCCATCCCCGAGAAAACAGCCGAGATAGAGGCCGCCGGCATCCCGGTTTCCGGGACCATGGACGACCTCCTGGCCGAGATTGACGTCGTGCTGGACGCCACCCCCGGCGGTATCGGGGCCAAGAACAAGGAGGCCTACGTCCGGCACGGTAAGAAGGCCATCTTTCAGGCGGGCGAGAAGAACGAAGTCGCCGATGTCTTCTTCCACGGCTACGCCAACTACGAGAAGGGCATCGGGCAGAGGTTCTTAAAGCTCACCTCCTGCAACACCACCGGCTTCGTGAGAGCCGTGGACTGCCTGGACCGGGTGGCCGGTGTGGAAAAGGTATCGGTGACCATCATCCGCCGCGTCGCCGACCCCGGCGATACCCACCGCGGCCTGGTCGACCTTTTGCTAGTAGACCCCATCCCCAGCCATCAGGCGGTCGACCTGATGCTGATTATGCCCCACGTCAAGGCCACCGGGATTCTGGTGCACACCCCGGTAACCCACGGGCACATCATCACCCTAGTGATTACCCCCAAGAAGGAGATGAGCCGGGAAGAGGTGCTCAACGCCTTCAGGGCGCACCCGCGTATCCGCGTGGTCAGAATCGCCGACGGCTTCAACTCGAACACCGCCCTCTTCCAGTACGGCCGCTTCCTGCTCAAACCACGGGGCGACCTCTACGAGATTGCCATCTTCGAGGAGGCGGTCGGCTTTAACGAGAAGGACATCGTCTTCGCCCTCAACATCCCTC
>CAZXVG010000209.1:0-1872 GCA_964644205.1 uncultured Dehalococcoidales bacterium
TCTTTAGGGCCTGAACTGGCCCTGGGCCCTGCCCTCAGGGGTGTTCGGCCGGGGGGGTAAGGCCCTCTTTAGCCTTCTTGCTAAAGGTGTGGCTTGTGTAGTATAGTTTATCCTTGGATGAGTATTGGGCATGGGTGGGGTCGGGGGTTAGGACCTGGTAGCTAAAGAATGCAGTTTCCAACCAGCATTAAAAGCACGAGTGAACGTATGGATATCGGGGAGAAGGCTCCTGGCGACCTTTTCGGTAGTCTAGTCGAGCCGGGACTGGCGTCGCTTCTCGCCAGGGTAGGCGGCTTTCTGGCTAGCGAGGGTGTTCAGGCCTACCTGGTCGGCGGTTTTATCCGCGACGGGCTCCTTTCCCGGCCGACGGCAGATATTGATATCGCCGTTGCTGGTGACGCCCTAGAGGTGGCTTCCCGGGTAGCCGATGCCTTCGGGGGTAAGTATGTCCTGCTTGACAAGGTAAACCGGGTGGGCCGGGTGATTCTGGCGGGGCAGGAAGACGACCCTTCCCTTGGGCAGCGTGAGCTTGATTTCTCTTCGCTGGCCGGGGATATCGAGGCCGACCTCGCCCGGCGCGATTTCACCATAGACGCCGTGGCGCTTGAGCTGGGGCGCTGGGCTGGGGGGCAGCGTGAGCTACCCTTCATCGACCCCTTCGGGGGCTTGAGCGACCTCCGGCAGGGTATCTTAAGGGTGGTCTCGCCCCAGGCCTTTACCTCGGATGCCGTCCGCTTGCTCAGGGGGGTAAGGCTGGCTTACCAGCTTGGTTTCCGTATTGAGAGTGACACCGAGGCCCTGATGAAGCGCCACTGTCATCTACTGTCAACCGTGGCCGGTGAACGCCTCAGGGAGGAGCTGGTGCGTCTGCTGGCGCTTCCCGGTGAGGAGAGGCTCCTCTTCCATCTTGACGAGCTGGGGCTGCTCACTGCCATCATCCCCGAGCTGGCGCTGGCCCGGGGGGTCACTCAGCCCAGGGAGCACTTCTGGGACGTTCTGGCCCACAGCCTTAACACCGTGGCCGCCGTGGACTTTGTGCTCGGGCAGGGGAGCTGGGCCTATGCCGGCGATAGTGTCCGGGCGGAGGTGCCCTGGTCAGCCGGACGGGATGAGTACTTCAGCCGTCCGGTAAGCGGCGGCAGTACCCGGCGTGTATTACTGAAGATGGCGGCGCTACTTCACGATGTCGCCAAGCCGCAGGCAAAGACGATAGAGCCCAGCGGCCGCATGCGTTTTCTGGGGCACGCCCAGCAGGGGGCCGATGTAGCCGTCGCCATCCTGGAGCGGCTCAGGTTCAGCGGCCGGGAGATAAAGCTTACCGAGACCCTGGTTAGATACCACCTGAGGCCGACCCAGATGAGCCAGGGCGGGCTGCCCTCGCCGCGGGCTATCTACCGCTACTTTCGCGATACCGGGGACGCCGGTGTCGATATCTTGTTTCTGAGCCTGGCCGACCACCTGGCCACCAGAGGCCCTAGGCTTAAGCTGGATAACTGGCGGGAGCATACCCGGCTGGTGGACTATGTCCTCACCAAGCGCTTTCAGGAAGAGAGCGTGGTAAAGCCGCCGAGGTTGGTGAGCGGTCACGACCTTATCCGCCTCTTCGGGCTCAGCCCCGGCCCCCGCATCGGGGAGCTTCTGGAAGCGGTGCGTGAGGCCCAGGCATCGGGCGAAATCAGTACCAGGGACGAGGCTCTGGCCTATCTCGGCCAGCGCCTTTCGCTGAAGAAGGGTAGGTATGGCCAGAAGAAATAGGCTCCCCTTTGTCATAATCGCTATTATCTTCGTGCTGTCGATACTGGTGGTGGTGCCCCTCGACCGGGGGGTGCTCGGCGGTAAGGGGGTGCAACTCGGGCTCGACCTCAAGGGCGG
>CAZXVG010000210.1:0-1856 GCA_964644205.1 uncultured Dehalococcoidales bacterium
CACGAGCTGCGCGTCACTGCCCAGGGCGGGCATGGGGTATCCTCTATATTGGTCCGCGTAAGTGATGAGAAACAGGCGAGTTACGTTACTGACGAAATCACGAGTCTGCTCCGCACCCGTCACCAGCTTGCTCCCACTTCAGACAATGACTTTACCGTTACCTCCATGGAGGAACTGGCTGCGACGGTTTCTGCAACGGCGGGCACAATGACGCTTCTTCTCGGTGCCATTGCGGCTATTTCTTTGCTGGTGGGGGGTATCGGTGTGATGAATATCATGCTGGTGTCGGTTCTGGAAAGAACCAGAGAAATAGGTATCCTTAAGGCGCTAGGTGCCAAGAAACATGATATCTGGCTTCAATTTCTCATAGAAGCAGCCTTTATAACACTTGCTGGCGGTATTATTGGGGTTGCTGGAGGCTGGGTAGCTTCATATTTTGTTGCCACTTTGGGGGGGATGACAACGCTGGTAACTGCCGATATAGTAATATTGGCCGTTTCGGTATCGGTAGGCATAGGGCTGTTCTTCGGGTTTTACCCTGCGTGGAACGCCTCGCGCCTCAACCCCATCGAAGCCCTCAGGTCCGAATAGATAATCGTTTGGATAGTCTACACTGTACATTTTGAAGGCTTCATACTTTTAAGAAATGTTGTTATCTTGCGTATATCCAGATTCCCAACTTTGGCAATAGTAATCTTACTGCTTGTGACCCTCACCCCAAAACAGTAGCGGCCATTATGAGAGAATTTTGATTTTCTGACCCTCACCCCAAAACAGTAGCGGCCATTATGAGAGAATTTTGATTTTCCAAACATTGTTCAGCATATTGCCTGGGCGTCAGGTTGTCAAGCGATCCATGCGGTCGCCACTCGTTATACTCCCGCCGCCAATCTTCTATCTTCTCCCGGGCATCATCCAGAGACAGAAACCAGTTTACATTCAAACACTCGTCCCGGAAACTGCCGTTGAACGATTCAATAAAGGCGTTATCGATCGGCTTGCCGGGCCGGCTGAAATCCAGCGTCACCTTGTTCTCATAGGCCCATTTGTCCAGTTCCTTCGAGATGAATTCAGGCCCGTTATCGACCTTGATCGACCGTGGTATCCCATGGCTGGCCTTAAGCCGGTTCATGACGGTGACCACATCTTCTCCCCTGATGTGCTGCCCGACCTCGATTGCCAGGCATTCCCGACTATAATTATCGACTACCGTTAACGACCGGAATCTCCGCCCGTTGAACAGGCTGTCGGTGACAAAATCCATGCTCCAACTCTCATTTACCCCCAGCGCCGGCGGCAGCTTGACCCGATGGGCCGCACTGACCCGCCGTTTCGGTCTCTTCGCCCTCAAGTTTAATCCTTCCTCGCAATAGATCCGGTACACCCGTTTGTGATTGACCGGCCATCCCTCGCGGCGCAGCAACACATGGATACGCTTGTACCCGTACCTCACCCTCACTGCGGCAATCTCATTGATCCTCATGCGCAAGGGGACCTGCCCATCCCTGATCGACTGGTAGCGGTACACCGTATGGCTGATGTGAATCAACCGGCAGGATCTCCGCTCACTGATCCGGTACTGCTCCCGCAGGAGATCGACCAGGGCGCGCTTGTGGGCAGGCCTCAAAGCTTTCTTGAGAGCACATCCTGGAGCATGTACTTGTCCAGGGAAAGATCAGCCACCATCTGCTTGAGGCGCCGGTTTTCCTCCTCGAGTTGCTTGAGGCGCCGGACCTCGCTGGCCCCCAGGCCTCCATAAAGCTTTTTCCACCGGTAGAAGGTCTGCTCGGCAATCCCCATCTTGCGGATGACCTCCTTGACCGGAGTGCCCGTCTCCGCCTGGCGGAGCGCGAAGG
>CAZXVG010000211.1:0-1851 GCA_964644205.1 uncultured Dehalococcoidales bacterium
CGGTCAAGGGGGCCCAGGAAGCCCATGAGGCCATCCGCCCCACCAGAACCGGGCGGGAGCCCTCACTGGTCAAGCCGCACCTCAACGCCAGCCAGTTCAAGCTCTACCAGCTCATCTGGCAGCGCATGGTGGCCAGTCAGATGCAGGCCGCCCTGTTCCGCAACACCACGGTTGATATCGAGGCCAAACACCAGCCCTCCAGAACCGGCTACCTCCTAAGGGCCCAGAGCTCGGTTAATACCTTCCCCGGGTTTATGGTCCTCTATACCGCCGGTAAGGACGAGGACGAGGAGGAAACAAAGAAGGGCGCTCTCCTTCCGCAGCTAGAAAAGGGCGACCAGCTCAGGCTCGTCGAGCTCTTCCCGGAGCAGCGCTTTACCCAGCCGCCGCCCCGCTTTACCGAGGCCACCCTGATTAAGATGCTGGAGCAGTGGGGCATCGGGCGTCCCAGCACCTACGCCCCGATACTGTCCACCATCCAGGAGCGGGAGTATGTCACCAAGGTCAAGGGCAGCTTCCAGCCGACCGAGCTGGGTTTGGTGGTCAATGACCTCTTGACCAGGCACTTCCCCAATATCGTAAACATTGAATTCACCGCCCGCATGGAGGACGAGCTCGACGAAATCGCCACCAAGAAGCGGGAGTGGGCGCACGTTATTCAGGACTTCTATACCCCCTTCGAGAAAAGCCTGGAGAGCGCTTCGGAGCTCATGGAGAAGGTAAAGCTAGCCGATGAGGTGACCGAGGAGACCTGCCCCAAGTGCGGTAAGCCCCTGGTCGTCAAGATGGGCCGCTACGGGAAGTTTCTCGCCTGTAGCGGCTACCCGGAATGCAAGTACACCAGCTCCCTCCAGGTCAAGACCGGCGTCAGCTGTCCCGAGTGCGGCAGCGAGCTGGTGCAAAAGGTAAGCAAAAAGAGGCGCACCTTCTACGGGTGCAGTAACTACCCGAAGTGTCAGTTCGCCATCAATCTTAAACCCCTCCCCCAACCCTGCCCCCAGTGCGGCGGGCTGCTCACCCAGTACCGGGGGAAATGGGTAAAGTGCGCTAAATGCGGCTACAAAGGTAAGCCAGAGGAGTTATAAATGGACTATCCGTCGGAGCACCTGCTTAACAGCATCGAGGAAATTGCCACCATAAAGGAGAGCCTGTCGCTAGGAGACCGTTCTCTAACCAGCGCCAAGGGCCTCCACGTGCACTGCCGGGAGCTAGTGGGTGACGAGGTAGAGTACACGGCCGGGGGCCGGCTGACCACCAAGCTCGCCTTTGTTAAGGAGACGAGCGGCAGCCGGAACGTTAAGAAGTACCAGCCGGGGGGCTGGGAATTCAAGGTGGAAGAGACCCTGGAGCTCAGCCGCACCCTGAAACGGGCCAACGAAGAGCTCAAGAACTGGCCGCCGGAGAAGAAAAAGGTATACGACTCGGGGGAGACCATAGACGCCGAGCTGGTGAACAGGGTTGCCGAGATTAATATGGAGCACCACGAGGAAAATCACCGGCAGTGGCGCCTGGGAGGCCTGCCGCGCTGGCTGGAACTGCGCAAACGATTCCTCGAGGAGCTGAAGACGGAGTGGCCGGTGGAATACGCGGAGCTCCAGTTGAACCGGAAGGGCGAGAAGGGAATCTCGGAGCTGCTCCAGGAGAACATCGCCAAGGCATACGTCACCGGCTACATGTACGGCCGGGGCTGGATATCCCCCGAGGAGCTGACCCAGGCCACCCTGCACCTGGGCGACGTGGTGGCGGCTAAGGTGAGACGCGGCTTTAAGGGGGCCAAGTCCCGGGGGATTGCCTTCGCCGATGTCCTGGCGCATATCGCCGTGCTCGGCACCGTTGACGGCAGCGTGCCGG
>CAZXVG010000212.1:0-1823 GCA_964644205.1 uncultured Dehalococcoidales bacterium
CAGATGAACTTTGCCAAGCTTCAGGGCGCCGGGAATGACTTTGTCCTGGTAGAGACCAGCGACGTGGGGCGTGACTGGGCTAAGGTGGCCGTGGCCATCTGCCACCGGCGCTTCGGGGTCGGGGCCGACGGCCTGTTGCTAGCGCTCCCCTCGGAGGCGGCGGATATCGGTATGCGTATCTTCAATGCCGATGGCTCCGAGGCGGAGGCCTGCGGTAACGGCCTGCGCTGCCTGGTGCGCTATGCCCTGGACAGGGGGTTGTTGCCGGGCAGGGGAGCCCAAGAGGTCTCCATTGAAACGGTGATTGGCATAAGAAGCGCCCGCATCGGGGAAAGAGCGGACGGCTCACCGCAAATCCAGGTCAGCCTGGGAGCGCCCCGTTTTCGGGCCGAGGACATTCCGGCTTCGCTAGGGAGCAGCACCGGTCTAGTTGACATAAAGTCAATGCTGGTCTATAGTGCTACCATAGGCGATAGGGAGCTTGAGCTGAATCTTGTCTCCATGGGAAACCCACACGCCGTCCATTTCGTAGAGCGGCCGGTAGCGGATTTCCCATTGGGGCAGATAGGACCCGCGGTGGAGCACCACCGGATATTCCCCCAGCGAGCCAATTTTGAGGTCGCCCGAGTAGCGGGTCGGGGAGAGATAGAAGCCCGCGTATGGGAAAGAGGGGTGGGAGAGACCCTGGCCTGCGGCAGCGGGGCAGCCGCCGTGGCTGTGGCCGCGCAGCTACGGGGCCTGGCAGGCCATAGCGTAGCCATAAGGCTGCCGGGCGGGGTACTTGATGTTACCTGGGACGGGTCGGGTGAGGTATTCCTCGGCGGCCCCGCCGAGATGGTATTCACTGGAGAATGGTTGGTTGAGGTATAGATGAGACTGTCGCAAAGAATGGATAACTTGCCCCCTTATCTCTTCGTGGAGATAAGCCGCAAGATTGCCGAGAAGCGGGCTAAGGGTGAAGAGGTAGTCAGCTTCGGGATTGGTGACCCGGATATGCCCACGCCGCCGCACATTATTAACCGGCTGTGCCAGGCGGCGCAGGAGCCGGCCAATCACCGCTACCCGGAGACGGAGGGATTGCCGGTGCTACGCCGGGCGATAGCCGACTGGTACCAGAAGCGCTTTAGCGTCTCCCTTGATGCCGATAAGGAGGTCTTGCCCCTGGTCGGGGCCAAAGAGGGCATCGTTCATATCGCCTTATGCTTTATCGACCTCGGCGACCTGGCCCTGGTGCCCGACCCCGGCTATCCCCCCTATTCCCGGGGCACCGTGCTGGCGGGCGGTAAGCCCTATTATCTGCCTCTCAATGAAGAAAACGGCTTTCTGCCCGATTTAGAGGCCGTTCCGGCTGACATCCTGAAGCAGGCCAAGCTCCTGTGGCTCAACTACCCCAATAACCCCACCGGGGCCGTTACTGACCTCGACTTCTTTCAGCGGGTGGTCGAGCTGGCGCGCCGCTACGAGATTGCCGTCTGCCACGATGCCGCCTATACCGAGGTCGCCTTTGACGGCTATCAGCCGCCCAGCTTTATGCAGGCTGATGGGGCCAAGGAGGTCGGGGTTGAGTTCCATTCGCTCTCCAAGGGCTACAACATGACGGGGTGGCGCATCGGGATGGTGGTGGGTAACGCCACCATGGTGGATGCTTTGAGCCGGGTCAAGTCGAATCTGGACTCGGGGGTTCCCCAGGCTATCCAGTATGCCGCCGTGGCCGCCCTGACCGGGCCCCAGGACTCGATTAAGGAGCAGAGCGCCAGATACCAGAGGCGGCGGGACCTGGTTATCGACAAGCTGCTGAGCATGGGGCTCAGCGTCACGCCCCC
>CAZXVG010000213.1:0-1783 GCA_964644205.1 uncultured Dehalococcoidales bacterium
AGCTCGGTGCCAATCTCGTCGATGACGATTACCTCCGGCATGTGGTTCTCGACGGCCTCAATCATGACCGCGTGCTGCCTTAAGGGGGTGGTCACCTGCATCCGTCGGGCGTGCCCGATGGCGGGGTGGGGAATATCGCCGTCACCGGCAATCTCGTTCGAGGTGTCCACGATGATGACCCGCTTGCTAAGGTCGTCGGCCAGCACGCGGGCGGCCTCGCGGAGCATGGTAGTCTTACCCACGCCCGGCCCGCCCAGAAGCAGGATGCTCTTCCCGGACTCGACCAGGTCGGCAATGACCCTTATGGTGCCGAAGACGGCCCGGCCCACCCGGCAGGTAAGCCCGACGATGCGTCCCTGGCGGTTGCGGATGGCCGAGATGCGGTGCAGGGTGCGCGCGATACCGGCCCGGTTATCGTCGCCGAAGCTGCTGACGCGGGAGGCGACGTGGCTCAGGTCCTGCTCATCGACCTCCTTGGGGTCTAAGACCACTTCCTGTTCGGGGAAGCGGGCTTCGGGGGGGCGGCCCAGGTCGAGGACTACCTCCAGGAGCTGGTGTTTGTCGCTGTGTTCCTGGAGGGGCTGGCGTATCTGGGGCGGCAGGATGTCGAGCAGCGCCTCAAGGTCGTCGGTGATTACCTTCTGCAAAGCCTCTCTCCTGGTTAAGATTTGCTGCCGGTAACTATGTCCGTGAAGTATTTATGAAAGCGCAGGTCGCCGGTTAGCTCGGGGTGAAAGGCGGCGGCGAGCAGCTTCTCCTGACGGGCGGCGACGATGGTGCCGTTTTCCAGCCGGGCGAGCGCTTCCACGCTGCCGTTCACCTGCTCGATTATCGGGGCGCGGATAAATACGCCGGGAAAGGGCTTTTCCCCCAGGGCCGGGATAGTAAGCTCGGTTTCGAAGCTCTCCCTCTGCCGGCCAAAGGCGTTGCGTTTGACCGTGATGTCCATGATTCCCAGGGGTCTTACCTTGGGGTCGGAAAGCTCCTTAGCCATGAGTATCATGCCGGCGCAGGTTCCCATGATGGCCACGCCCCTCTCGGCCAGGTTTCTGATGGCACCGGCCAGGTCGTATTCCATCATCAGTCGGCTGATGGTGGTGGTCTCCCCGCCGGGAATGACCAGCCCATCCAGGCTGACGAGTTCTGCGGGCAGGCGGACGGGGAGGGCTTCTACTTCTAGCTTACTGAGCGCGGCGATATGTTCGACAAAGGCTCCTTGCACGGCAAGGACACCTATCCTCATGTTACCATCCCCTAGACGCCATTAGTTCTTCGCTGGGAATCTGTTTGATATCCAGCCCGGGCATGGCTTCGCCCAGCTTCTTGGAGACCTCGGCGATGATTTTCGGGTCTTTGAAGTGGGTGGTCGCCTGGACGATGGCCTTGGCCCTGGGCTCCGGGTTAGAGGACTTAAAGATGCCGGAACCCACGAAGACGCCGTCGGCCCCGAGCTGCATCATCAGGGCGGCGTCGGCGGGGGTGGCCACGCCGCCGGCGGCGAAGTTGACCACGGGTAGCTTACCGCTTTGGTGTATCTCCTCCACCAGGGCGAAGGGGGCCCCCAGCTCCTTGGCTCTGGTCATCAGCTCTTCCTGAGGGGTGGCCACCAGCTTACGGATGCCGTCCATGACGGCGCGCATATGCCTTACGGCCTCGACAATATTACCGGTGCCTGCCTCACCCTTGGTTCTAATCATGGCGGCGCCCTCACCGAGGCGCCTCAGGGCTTCGCCCAGGTCGCGGCAGCCGCAGACGAAGGGCACCTTGAAGTCGTGCTTCCAGA
>CAZXVG010000214.1:0-1742 GCA_964644205.1 uncultured Dehalococcoidales bacterium
TGATGGTGACGAACTTGTTCCACTCCGGCGGGTCCATCTCGGGATAGTCCAGCCGATTGAACTCCAGGACGTTGCAGCTTGCCTTCCGGGCCAGGGAGGCAAGCATTATTATCTCACCCACGGTTATCTGCGTCTGGCATTCTAGAGTGCGCATCAGCTCATGCGGGTTCCGGACGCAGACCGTGGCCGCTTCGCTTTCTCGGATGCTGTTGAGCCACCCCAGGCCCATTTTAAGCGTTTCCTCAGTCTTATACTCACCACAGTAGTCCTGCATAATCCGGCACAGCCCGGCCCGCAGCTCCTTCCACCCCATTTCACCCTGCCGACTTACCGGGGCGTAAACACGGGCCTTTTCTTGATCTATCTGCTTCCGGCTAAGACGGGCTTCCCCGGCGGTCCGTGCGTAATCAGTGGCCTTCCTGCCGGCATATCTGCCGGTAGCGGCGGCCAGGGCGTGGTCACCACCGAAGGCCGTCTGCTGGCCAGCCGCATATAAACCATCAAGACTGGTCTTGAGGTCCCAGTCAATCACCAGCCCACCGCCGGTAACAAAGCCTCCCTCCCGCCACTGAGGCGGCCCCATCCCCTTCCACCAGGGGGAAAAAACATACTGCTCGGGAGGCATAACGTTCACCTGCAGCATATCCTTGTCGGGGTCAAAGCCGGCCTTGGAGTAGGTATCATATATTATCCAGCTCTTGCCCTCGTGCGGTATCATAAGGCCCCATATCGCCCTCCGCTCGTGTTCGGGCATGCCGGGCAAATCGGCGTAAAGCGGGAGCACAAACTCACCATTCTTAATTCGCTGTGGCAGGTCAAGGATAAGGCTTGGCCCCCAGATTTCGTAGGAATAACCGAAATGAGGTCCACGGCCACGACCCACAAAAAAGACCCTCTGTCCGGGCACCGGGCGGTTTCGCTGCGAGACCGTTTTCAGTATATTACCATCCCGGTCAACCCAGGGGACTTCCTTGCCATTGGCATCGACTATGGTGCAGGCATACCAGGTATTCTGAGCATTACCAGTGCCAAAGAAAGGATAGGAAAGGCCACCGGCAGCGAGCCCCCCCGCGCTTCTCTCCATCATGGTTAACTCGGCTCCAGCCTGCCAGGCCATAGCCGTGCCTTCACCGGTGTTGTTGGGGTCGCTCCAGGTGAAGGTACCTGTCAGTTCTGTCGAGAATATCCAGAGCCCGCTGGGTGCAGCTGTGGTGAGCACGCTGGCCTTGGCCTTAAAGATATAGAACTCGCCGGTTCGTGTGTTCACCCCAGTGGCACCTATAACCCTGGCCCTGGTCTTGCCCCCTTCAGTGAGCAGGCTGGTTGCCATAACACGGTCATAGATTTTAACGCCTAACCGCTTGAGTTCTTTGTAGAGGGCAACCTTGATGTCCACCCCACCATTGATGCGTATACAATATCTATTCTCGTAATCATAGGCAAACATCAGCTTAGTCTCGTCGTCTCTGAACTCAGCCCTAATAAATTCGTCATCCACATCCCTGACCTTAATCCCCATCTTCTCCACATCAAGAAGGGCATCGTAGCTTTCCTTACACAGGATGTAGGAGGTAATCCCGTTGCCATATTCGTCGAAGAAATAATCGTTGTTAAATGACCTCATTATCTCCATCATCTCTTTCGGGGCAATCTTAGAGCATGGATTGGTGCAGGCAAGGTGCCAGTGATCACAGCCGGCTCCGCCGGCGCCACTCCTTATCACCGCGCCTTTGTCAACAACA
>CAZXVG010000215.1:0-1740 GCA_964644205.1 uncultured Dehalococcoidales bacterium
GGAGGGAGTCTAATGCCGCGTATAGCCGGGGTAGATATACCCAGAAACAAGCAGATATGGGTGGCGTTGCAGTATATCTACGGCATCGGGCCTGCCTTGAGCCAGAGGATTCTGGCTGAGACGGGTATCGATGCCACCACCAAGGCGGATAAGCTTACCGAGGACGAGGTCAGCCGCCTTCGGGATACTATTGCCCACGGCTATATTGTTGAGGGTGACCTGAGAAAAGAGGTCAACTTTAACGTAAAACGCCTCATCGAGATCGGCAGCTATCGGGGTCTTAGGCACCGTTACGGCCTGCCCTCCCGGGGGCAGCGCACCCGGACCAATGCCCGGGCGCGGCGCGGCACCCGTAAGACGGTAGCCGGCAGAGGCAAGAGACGCGGCGTGGCTAAGAAGTAGCCTGGCCGGTGATGTATAATATCAGGAGGCAGTATGGCACAGAAGAAACGAGCTAAAGGCAGGAGACGGGAGCGTAAGTCGATTCCCGCCGGCCGGGCGTATATTCAGTCCACCTTCAATAATACCATCGTGACGCTTACTGACCCCGAGGGGAATGTCATTGCCTGGGGTAGCTCCGGCACCGCCGGATTCAAGGGTTCGCGTAAGGGCACCCCTTACGCTGCCCAGATGGCGGCTCGTGATGCGGCGCGGAGGGCTATGGAGCACGGTTTGCGCCAGATTGAGGTTTTTGTTAAAGGGCCGGGCAGCGGTCGTGAAGCGGCGATTCGTTCGCTGCAGAGCTCCGGGCTCTATATTACCAGTATCAGGGACGTAACGCCCATTCCGCATAATGGCTGTCGTCCCCCGAAGCGAAGACGGGTGTAGAGGAAATGGCGAGATATACGGAAGCAGTTTGTCGGTTATGTCGGCGTAGCGGCGAGAAGCTGATGCTTAAGGGCGGCCGCTGCCTGACGCCCAGGTGTGCCATGGAGCGGCGGGCAAAACCGCCGGGGCAGCAGATTGGTCGTCGGCGGCGGGTCTCCGACCGTGGTTTTCAGCTGAGGGAGAAGCAGCGGGTCCGCTATACCTATGGTATGCTGGAGAGGCAGTTCCGGCGCTTTTTTGCTCAGGCCGAGAAGCAGCCGGGTATTACCGGAGAGAACCTACTGGTGCTCCTGGAGAGGCGGCTGGATAATGTCGTCTACCGTCTGGGCTTTGCCGATTCCCGTTCCCAGGCGCGCCAGCTGGTGCGGCACGGGCATGTCTTACTCAACGGTCGTAAGACCGATATCCCGTCCTGTCTGGTTAAGGAGGGCGATGAGATTAGCTGGCGGCCGCGCAGCACCAAGACGGGATACTACACCGAGGTCGCCAAGAGCATCGAAGCCAAAACGGTTCCCGGCTGGCTGAGCCTGGACAGGCAGAAGCTGGTTGGCCGGGTTACCTCCCCACCCACCCCTGATGAAATCGAGACACAATTTGAGATAAAGAATATAGTCGAGTACTACTCGCGTTAGTTCGGCGAGTGAGGAGGGAGTAGTTGTCTCGCTTAGTGATACCAAATATTGAGTGCGTTGAGAGCCGTGATAATTTCGGCCGCTTCCAGGCGGAGCCGCTGGAGAAGGGTTTCGGGGTTACCCTGGGTAATTCCCTGCGCCGGGTTTTGCTCAACTATCTACCCGGGGCGGCGGTAACCAGTATCAGTGTCGAAGGCGTTCAGCACGAATTTTCGACTATTCCCCACGTCAAAGGAGACGTCACCGAGTTTATCCTTAATGTCAAGGAGCTGCGCTTAAT
>CAZXVG010000216.1:0-1734 GCA_964644205.1 uncultured Dehalococcoidales bacterium
ACCTGCTCGAGATTATCACCGGCTACGACCGGATGATCGTCATCGACTCCATCGTGACCGAGAACGGAGAGGTGGGCGAGATATACCGCCTCAGACCGGAGCAGATTTACCCCCCGTCGGGATTTTCCGTCTCCCCGCACCACTTCAACCTGGCCACCACCCTGGAGATAGGGAGGAGGCTGTTTCCCGGTGAGATACCGGAGGAGGTCACCGTCTTCGCCGTGGATACCGAGGAAGCAACCGAGGTCACCGAGGAGATGACCGAGAAGGTACGCTTGGCCCTGCCCGAGGTGGTAAGGCTGGTGCTTGAGGAAGTCTCGGCGCCGCTGGCCAAACGCTAGGCCGCCCCTTTTAAACGACCCCGCACCTGTGTTAACCTTAGCCCAATACGAGGAACAGGGGCTACCTATGAGCTACATCGTATCCTGGAGCGGCGGCAAGGAAAGCTGCCTGGCACTATATCAGGCGTTGGGCATGGGCTATCAGGTTTCCCACCTGGTGAACCTCGTCTCCGGGGAGTATCACCGGGTAAGCTTTCACGGCACGGAGCCCGAGCTGATTCGGCTGCAGAGCCGGGCGATAGGCATCCCCCTCGTGCAGAGAGAGGCCGGCCGGGACAGCTACGAAGCGGACTTCAAAGATGCGGTGCGCAGCCTGATTCCCGACGGCGTCGAGGGCATGGTCTTCGGCGACATATACCTCGAGGAGCATAAGGGCTGGGTGGAGAGGGTCTGCGCCGAGCTGGGTATCGAGGCGCTTGAGCCGCTCTGGGGCAGGAGCACGGAAGAGGTAGTATCCAGCCTTATCGATAGCGGTTTCGAAGCTATTATCGTCGCCGCCAAGGCCGAGCTGGTTAGCCAGGACTGGGTCGGGCGGCGGGTGGACAGGACCTTCACGGACTACCTCAAGGGTAAAAAGATTGACCCCTGCGGGGAGAACGGCGAGTACCACACCCTGGTGGTTAACGGCCCCTTCTTTAAGAGACGGATAGAGCTAACCGAGACCAAAACCATCGCCCGGGACGGTTTCTGGTTCCTGGACACCGTGAGCTATCGGCTCGCCTGAAAGCCGGCAAAAGGCGATACTAGCCCTCCCCTTCTTCCTCAGCGACCTGCCGCGGTGCCGCCTGCTCCCTCAGGGTATCCCGCCAGGCGGTTGACCTAACCTCTCTCTCCAGGAGGTATCTCAGACAGGCCCTCATCAGTGTCTCCATCTCACGGGAGAGGGGCCGGCTTACCTTCAGCCTGCCGAAGTCCTCTGCCTCGCTATCCTGGAGCCAGCGGAGCACCTTGAGGGCGTCAAGCGAGAGGGGATGGGCCGCGGGCTGAGTAGGCTGGCATCCGGGACAGAGCACACCGCCGGCGCAGGGAGAGAAGAAGTTGGTCTCCGGCTTAAGGGCCTGACTGCAGGCGGTACACCGCCCGAGCTGGGGCCGGTAGCCGGTCAGGTCGAGGAGGTGTAGCTCGAAGTAACGCAGGGTTAGCTCGCGGTCGGTATCCTGACACAGTCGGTGCATGGTCTTTAGCAACAGCTCGAACAGGGGGCGGTTTTCGTCGTGGTCGGCGGTGAACTGCTCGGTAAGCTCAGCGAGATAGAGGGCGCAGGAGGTAAGCTCCAGGTCGCCTTTCAGGGGCAGGAAGCCGTCTATGGTCTGGCTGCCGGTGACCGTGTCCAGGTTACGCCCCCGGGCCAGCGACACCTGGCTGTGGGTGAGAAGCTCAAGGTGCCCCGCCA
>CAZXVG010000217.1:0-1731 GCA_964644205.1 uncultured Dehalococcoidales bacterium
CCAGCTCCGTGGCAATTATCCTGGCTGCCTGCCCTTCCGATTCCCTCATCTCCTGGGCCATCTTGATGATGGGCACCGCTTGCTGAACGCCCATGGCTGATAGCTCCTGAGCCACCCTGACGCCGACCAGCACCGACCTGATTCCGTACTCCACCCCGGAGTCAAATACCTCCGCCTGCCCGTTAACCACGGCAGGCACCTTGAGCTCTTGAATGAGACGCTCCAGCGGCGATTGTCCCCTTTTGGCCGGCACCGGAGCCGTTACTTCCTCTGGAGCTGTCTCGCCCCTCAGCGCCTCCGGATGCTTGCCGTGCATATGACCAGCCAGACCGCTCTTATCCTTGAAGGTCTCGCCGCAGATCTCACAGGTAATCTTTTCTTTCGCCATCTGATACGCCTCCCTGTATACATACCCCCACCACTGCCCGAGGGCTTCATTTTTACGCCTGAAGGGCTTACCAAGCCCTCTCATTTTCGTGCCTGAAGCCTTCGGCAAGGGCTGTGCCTGACAGAGCCCCTTAGGGTATATCCTTACCATACCCTAAGGGTGGGGGTTACCTCCCCTATCTCCCCCTTATCAGATACCGCTCAGTTTGTCAAACGACCAGCCCCGTAGCGCTCTAGTAACTCAAAGACTCCGTCCACTTCATCCTTCGTCCCGGCCAGCCGGGCCACCCTCACCGCCTGCCGCGGGTCGGGGAACCGGGCTGAAAGCTGCCACGTCCGCCGCGCGATGTATGCCGCCAGGTCAGGAGCTATGCCCTCCTGCTTCACCAGGACATTAGTGGCCACGGTCAGGAATTCGTCCAGGCTGTAGGGTTTGAACTCAAGCACCATAAACCGCGATAGCAGCTCCGCCGGCATCCTAAGAGTGTTTGAGGCGGCAAATACCTTGGTGGTCAGGGCGGACGAACGCCGCTTGCCGTGCTTGGTCTCGGAGACAATGCCGGTGGCCATGAGCGAGAGCAGCACCGAGATGTCCCTGGTCCCGATCCGGTCGATCTCATCCACGAGAAGTATCCCCGGCTCCGTGCTAAAGAGTAGGTCCGCCATGCCGGACCGGGTTGCCTGAGACCCCAGGACATAAGGCGCCCCCAGACGCGCCAGCTCCATGAGAAACATCGTCTTGGCTGAGGCCGGCACGCCGGTGAAGAGAAGATGCACCGGCTTCTCACTACCGAGGATCGTATTTACCAGGTCTTTCAAGTCCTGATACCCCTCGATAACGCTGAAGAGGTCATCCGGTATGTCAATCTCCGTTTGCGCGTAAGCCGGCTCTGTCAGAGCTTCTTCCGCGCTAAGCACTTGCTTACCCAACTCCGAAAGCCGGTAGCCGGTGCAGCTGTTACTTCGGTAGGGGTTATCCAGCAGGCCTTCTAAGAATAGGCGCGTGAGGGTCGCCGGCTGAATCCGGACGTCACTCCATTCCCAGCCCAATTCGGCGCCCGGTTTGCTCCAATCGATGGTCTTCTCATGCTCGGTAATCTGTATCAGGAGCTCAAGATCGCCTTCTTTCATGGCTTTCTCCCCCCTTTGTCCTTCAGTATTCGCCTGGCTGATAAGCTATGGTCGCTGAGTTGTCTCTGTTCACTGCCAGCCCCGTTCCCTTTTTATTGCCTCGTATGCCGCCAGCACCATCTGAAACAGGCGCTCCGTACCCTCAACCCCCGCCGTATCCGGGTGCAGCTTATGCACCAGGTTGTGATATCGCTTCTTCACCTCTTCATCAGT
>CAZXVG010000218.1:0-1721 GCA_964644205.1 uncultured Dehalococcoidales bacterium
CGAACAGCCAGTGGGCTTCGATGACCTCAAGTCCCTTGTTCATCAGGGTCGCCGAGTCGGTGGTCACCTTAGGCCCCATGTGCCACGAGGGGTGTTTCAGGGCCTGCTCGGCGGTGACCTTCTCCAGCTGGGCCGGGGAGAGGTTACGAAAGGGCCCCCCCGAGGCGGTCAGGATGAGCCGGACGGGCCGCTGGTTTTCCCCGTTCAGGCACTGCCAGATGGCGCTGGGCTCGCTGTCCACCGGCAGGATGCGTGCCCTGTTCCGGGCGGCCTCTTTGGTGATAATCTCCCCCGCCATAACCAGCGATTCCTTGTTGGCCAGGGCAACCTGCTTCCCGGCCCTCACGGCGGCTATGGTGGGCATTAGCCCAGCCACCCCCGAGATGGCCACGACCACGGTATCTACCTCGGGATGGCAGGCCATCTCCTCCGGGGTCAGGAACTCGCCCGAGACACTGCGGCGGGCAAATGCTTGCCTGTCCTGGCAGTAGATGAAGCTTGGTTTGAATTCGCTGGCCTGCTTGGCTAACAGGTCGAAGTTCTTGGCGGCGGCTAAACCGATGATGCGGAAGTGTTGGGGGAAGGCGCGGACTACCTCCAGGGTTTGTCGGCCTATGGAACCGGTGGAACCCAGCACCGCCAGGTTCTTAACTATATTACCCATACCGCATAATAGTATACCACGATGCCGGCCAGTATGAGGCTGTCGATTCGGTCAAGGACGCCGCCGTGCCCCGGCATCAGTCGGCCCGAGTCTTTGACCCCCAGGTTTCGCTTGAGCAGGGACTCGATGAGGTCACCCACCTGCCCCAGGATACTGACCGCGATGCTTAAGGGGATAACCTGCCCGGCGCCGAGCGGCAGCCGGAAGGGGGTGGGGGTGAAAAAGAGGACGCTCACCGCGATGGCGCCGCATACCCCGCTGATAGTCCCCTCCCAGGTCTTGGCCGGGCTGATGGCCGGGGCCAGTTTGTGCCGTCCAAACCTCCGGCCGATGAGGAAGGCGGTGGTATCGGAGACCCAGGTAACGAACAGGACCAGAAACACCAGGTTCCGCCCGCTGTCCAGCCCCCTCAGGGCAACCAAGTGGCTCAGGAGCCAGCCGATATAGAGGATGCCGGCCATAGTCCACACCCAGCCGGTAAAAGCCCCCTCTTTCTGACGGCGCACCAGGATGCCGATGAGAGACAGCACCAGCGCCGAGGTGAGGAGGAGGGGGGTGACTAGCTCGGGGCTGAGGCGGTTTTCCAGGAGGCCGAGGAGCCCCGGGCTGCGGCTGAGGATAAAGAGCGCTGTCCACACCAGCCCGAAGTAGGTGAGCGGCGGTCTCTGGCTGGCGGCCACCATGCGGTAGAATTCGAGGGCGGCCAGCACCCCCAGGACGACTATCAGCGCGGTAAACCCCGGCTCGCCGCCGAACCAGACGATAGCCGATATCGCGGCGACATACCAGGCGGAGGTTATAGCCCTTTTGGTAAGCATGTGACCTTCTATTAAACCCCGATTACCGGGCAGAATCAAGTGAGTTTTCGCATCACCCCGAAAGGCAGTGCTCTTTTTGCTGGTCGGGACGGCGTTTGACGGTGCCCTGGCTGGTTACAGGCCGCCAAAGCGCCTCCGCCGCTGGCCGTAGGCCGAAAGCGCCTTGTCAATCTCTTTTTCGTCGAAGTCGGGCCAGAAGACATCGCTGAAGTAGTATTCGCTGTAGACCGTCTGCCAGG
>CAZXVG010000219.1:0-1705 GCA_964644205.1 uncultured Dehalococcoidales bacterium
TCAAAGACATCGTGGTCAAAATCGTACACTGCGACCGGGAAATCCTTAAGCCTGAGGCTACCTTTCAGGATATGAAGGCCGACTCCCTGGACATGGTGCAGGTGCTGGTGGCCCTGGAAGACGAGTTCGGCATTGAAATTCCTGATGAGGACGCCCAGAAGTTTAAGAACTTCGGTGATTTCGTGAGCTACGTTGAAGCTCGGGTGGCCGAGAAGAAAGGTAATGCTTAAAGGTAAGGTAGCCCTGGTCACCGGCGGTTCTCGCGGTATCGGCAGAGCCATTGCCCTGAAACTGGCCAGTGAGGGGGCCGACGTCATCGTAAACTTCTTCCGCCGGCGTGAAGCCGCTGAGGAGACGGCCCGGGAAATCGAAGCGCTGGGGGTAGCCAGCCAGGTCATCAAGGCCAACGTGGGCGACCCGGAAAAGGTCGATGAGATGTTCGGCACTATCGCCGATAGCTTCGGGCGGCTGGACATACTGGTAAACAACGCCGCCTCCGGCCTGCCCCGCTCGGCTCTGGAGCTCGACGCCAAGGTCTGGGGATGGACGATGGACATAAATGCCCGGGCTCTCCTTCTCTGCGCCCAGCACGCTGCCCGGCTCATGGAAGGGAGGGGCGGCAAGATAGTGTCCATCTCCAGTCTCGGCTCGTCCCTGGTAATCCCGAAATACACCGCCATCGGCGTCTCTAAGGCCACCCTTGAGGCCCTGACCCGCTATCTGGCCATCGAGCTGGCTCCCCGGAACATCTGCGTTAACGCCGTAGCCGCCTCGATGGTGCCCACGGCAAGCGGTATGCTCTACGGCGGCGGAGGTAAGCCGGGAACGTCCTCCCCACCGCCGACGACACCGGCCGGGAGACTGGTAAGCGCCGAAGACATCGCCGACGTCGTTGCCTTCCTGTGCAGCGAGGCGGCTTTCATGATAAGAGGACAGGTAATTATTATTGATGGGGGTACCTCCCTGGCACCTTTCAGTCTTGAATAAAGGAGGGGATATTGGACATAAAGCGAGTGGTTGTCACCGGGATGGGTGTCGTCTGCCCTATAGGACTAAACCGGGAGGAATTCTGGACCAACCTGGTGGCGGGGAAATCAGGCATTGACCGCATTAGCTGTTTTGATACCACCAATTACTCCGTAAAGGTAGCCGGCGAGGTGAAAAACTTCGACCCGGCAGACCACATGGACCCGAAGACGGCCCAGCGCACCCGGCGCGGGGTTCACTTCGCCATCCCGGCGGCTAAAGAAGCCATCGCCCAGGCCAGGCTGGATATGACCAAGGAGCAGCCGGAACGGGTGGGCATCGTGAGCTCCAACATGCTGGAGCACAAGTTTATCGCCCAGGGCTGGGGGTCACTCAAAGGAGGCCGCCGCGCCGACCCCCTCTTCTTCACCAAGGCCTCCCCCAGCGTGGTATCACTACAGCTGGGGCTGCTCCTCAAGGCACGCGGCCCCAACACCAGCGTCAACAGCCTCTGTGCCAGCGGCACCGACGCCATCGGTACGGCCCTCAACTTTATCCGCCTGGGCTATGCTGACGCCATGATTGTCGCCGCCTCCGACGCCTCGCTGGACGAGATGACCGTCTCCGCGCTCAGTGTCCTGGGCGCCCTGACCAAAGAGCCAGACCCGGATAAAGCCAGCCGCCCCTTCGACCTTAACCGCAGCGGCTTCGTCTACGGGGAGGGCTGCGGGGTGCTGGT
>CAZXVG010000220.1:0-1675 GCA_964644205.1 uncultured Dehalococcoidales bacterium
GCGGCACCACCGGGAACTGACGAGCACGGGCACCGGGTGCCAGCTGTGTGCCTTGAAAACCGCCGGGGTCGAGTGGTCACCGGTAACCACCATGACCTCAGGTCCGAGCTCAATCACGCCAGGCAGGGCGCTATCGAACTCCTCGATAACCCTAACCTTACGCTCAAAGTCGCCGTCCTCGCCGGCGCTGTCGCTCCACTTCACGTGCAGGAAGAAGAAGTCGTAGCCGTCATAGTTCTGCTTAAGGGTGCTAAACTCGTCTTCAAGACCGCTCCCCGTCTCCAGAATCTCCATGCCCACCAGCCGGGCCAGACCCCGGTACATGGGGTAAACCGCAATCGCCGCCGGCTTCAGCTTGCAGAGCTCGCCCATATGGGGAAGCTCGGGTCGTTGCGCGAAGCCGCGCAGGAGAACCGCGTTGGCCGGGTGCTGCTCAGCCAGGGCCTTCCGCACCCGGGCGATGAACTCGTTAGCCACGCCCGCCAGGCCTTCCGCCTCCGGCCTCAGGGCGGTCACCTCCTTGGGGGCCACCCCGATCTGCTGCGGGTCGGAGTCGGTGACCCCGTCACCGAGCCCGCCGCCCCGGAAGACGGCGATAAAGCGGTGCTCCCTGACCGGGCGCACCAGAATCTTGACCTTATCGATGGCCATGCCGTCGAGGAGACGGCACAGCTCAGCGCACTTTTCATTCGAGATGCGCCCGGCGCGGCGGTCGCTAATCAGGCCGGAGCGGTCGGCGGTAGCGAAGTTACCCCGGGCGGCAACATCCCCCGGTCTTAGATCAAAGTCTATGCCGACCGCCTCCAGCGCCCCGCGACCGATGGTAAATCTAAGCGGGTCGTAACCGAAGAGGGCCAGGTGCCCGGCCCCACTACCCGGCGTTATCCCCGGGCTCACCACCTCAGCTAGCCCCGAGACGCCCTTGGCCGCCAGGCCATCGAGGTTAGGCGTCCGGGCCGTCTCCAGCTCCGTCTTACCGGTCTCGGGGTGAGGGAGCCCGCCCAGGCCGTCGAGAACCATGAGCAAAATCTTACCCGGCGAAACCTGACTCAGGTTCTTCATCAACCCCAGGCTGTCCATAACTAAGACTCCTTATCGGGGAGCGTTTCAATGCCGGGCAGCACCTTGCCGCTCAGGAAATCAAGCGAGGCGCCGCCCCCGGTAGAGACGAAGCTCATGCGGTCGGTAAGCCCCATCTCGGCCACGGCATCGGCGGTGGAACCGCCCCCGATAACCGTGGTCGTCCCAAGGCCAGCCAGAAACTGAGCCAGCGCCTTCGTCCCCTCGGCAAAACGGGGTAGCTCGTAGATACCCATCGGGCCGTTCCAGAAAACAGCCTGACACTTCGCCAGCGCCCCCTGGAAAGCCTTTATAGTCTCGGGCCCTATGTCCACAATCCGCCTGTCCTCGGGGATATTCTCGATTGAGACCAACCTGCCCTCGGCCTCTGGGGTAACCTCAGCGGCGACCACCACATCGAGCGGCAGCATCAGAGTCACCCCGCTCCGGGAGGCTTTTTCCATGAGCTCAGCCGCGGTGGCCACCTTTTCAGCCTCAAGCAGCGACTTGCCGATACGGTACGACTTAGCCTTGAGGAAGGTGGCCGCCATACCACCCCCGACCAGAATATAGTCCACCTTATCCATGATGTTCTCTATCATGCCGACCTTATCGC
>CAZXVG010000221.1:0-1672 GCA_964644205.1 uncultured Dehalococcoidales bacterium
CCCCAGTTCCTGGAGGTCAACCAGGGTCAGGCTGCCGATGGTCGCTTTTAGCTCGGCGTCCTCGGTAGTGGTGATTTGCAGATTTTCGCCGTCGACCACGATTTTGGCTATCTTGCCTTCCTGAGACATGGCGATGGCATCATCAAGGCTGACTTCCTCGGGCTCGTTTACCTGCGGCGCGAAGTAGGTAAAGAGGGCGATGGCGACTGTGAGTACGGCGATGAATATTATCAGGTTGCGATTCAAGCCAAACCTCATCCTTAACCTTCGGCGTTTTTCTTTCAGCGTATAACGCTAGCACACCAGCCTAATTATACCAGAAACAGCCGTAAAAGGGAAAAAGCGGGGCCTTTACAACTCAAAATCGGGGTATTCGGGATAGCCAAGCCCCTTATGTTAAGCCCTCATAGGTCTTCTTTAAGAGCCGGGCGTCCTCTTCCAGGTTGGGGCTTTCGCAGATAACCAGGCCCTTGGCGCCGTGGTCCTTGAGGGCTCGGAGCAGCTGGGCGTACTTCAGGTCCGAGTCTCTCAGGTTGAGATGGCTTAGTTCCCCTTTGCCGCCGTACCTGATGCCGGAGATGTGGATGTGCATGTCATCCAGGGCGCTTCTCCCCAGCCGTTCTTCAATCTGGGTGAGCACGGAGACAAACTCCGGGTAGGAATTAAAGCGCCCCGTCCGGGCGTGCCAGTGGGCGAAGTCGATACAGGGGGCAAGGCCGTCCAGCTCGGCGCAGAGGTCGAGTATTTCGGTGATGGTTCCGAACTGGCTGGGCTTGCCGGTGACCTCGGGTCTCAGCCACACCCGGTTACCCTCCCTGCCCAGCTGGTCGAGTATCTCGGCCAGGTGTTTTCTGACGGTGCGGTAGGTCTCCCGGGGAGGGTCGCCGAGGTAGAAGGCGGCGTGGAAAATAACGCTTTTCGCCCCGCATAGAGAGGCAATGCGGGCGGTTTTCAGCAACCGCTCTTGGCTGGTCCTTATCTTTTCTGGCTCGTGGGCATTAAGGTTTATGAAGTAAGGGGCGTGTGCGGATAGCCTGATACCGCTCCTGGCGGCGGCTGCGGCGACCTCGTAAGCGGCGGCTTCACTCATCTTTACGCCCCGGACGAACTCTAACTCCAGGCAGCCAAGTCCCAGCTTGCTGATGCGCTCGATTCCGGAGACAGTAGACCGCTGTTTAGCACTGTGGGGGACACCGCCGGTACCAAAAAGTAGCCCTGCCATCTATTTCTCACTTGCCTCTTGTAACTATAGCCGGTATAGTATAGCATAACTCGATTGGCTGGTTTTTATTGATTACGGCGGAGGGGTATTGCTAAAATAGAGTAATTATTATACACTTAAAGTAAGACACCCTGGTGCGTGAGGGGTTTGGTTTACCCGCCAGGGGTAATTTTTATATTTTAGGCAGTAGCACCACCTGTCGGCTGATAGTGGTGCAGTAGTTTTATTATCGTTTTCTTATCGGTCACCGAGTACCCTAGCCTACTTGGCGAGTTTTCTGGGCAGGGGTTGTCGAAATAATCTGCCTTAGAATTTGACGGGTGACCTGGAGAGGAGGCTAGCGTGGTTACGAACTATGATATACTCCGTTCTCGTTTGGAGACTGAGCGGGAGCGTCTAGTCCGTGAGTTAGAGCAGTTAAGGGCGAGTGTCCGTCCGGCGGATGAGCGG
>CAZXVG010000222.1:0-1667 GCA_964644205.1 uncultured Dehalococcoidales bacterium
CGCCATAATCCAGCGCGTAGCGCTGAGCCACGGCACCCCCCATGGAATGGCCCGCGAGGACGACGTCCCCATAGCCCCGCTCCCGGATATAGCCCGAGAGCCAGGCCGCATACCCGGCGATGCTGGAGCAGGGCTTACCCTCAGGGTGGCCGGGTAGAGAAATCGCCTCCGAGCCGGCAAAGTAGCCGGTCTGACACAGCCACGTCTTAGGGCCACAGGCGGAGCCGGGGATAAAAAGTAACTTCAACTAGGGAACCTCTCCCAGAGAACTAGCCGCTCAAGGAGTTACTCAAAACAGGCGATAGCCACCACCCTATCCCCGTCCCCCAGCCTCATCAGCCGCACCCCCTGAGTACTCCTGCCCTGGATGGCAATACCCTGACCCGGGCCCTTCTCTCTCACCAGGGTACGCGTGATGATGCCCTCGGCGGAGATAAGCATGAGCTGGTGCGTCTTGGAAACCAGCTTGGCGTCCACTACCTCGCCCGTCTTCTCGACAACCTTAAAGGTCCTGACGCCGCTGCCTGCCCGGTGCTGACGGGGATAGGCGTCAACCGTAGTCAGCTTACCGTAGCCGTTGGTGGTGACCACCAGCAGGAAGTTATCGGGGTTGGAAACCCCCATACTGACCACCCGGTCATCGGGGGCCAGTCGTATGCCCCGCACCCCGCCGCTGGTTCGCAGGCTGGCCCGGAGCTCGGAGACCAGGAACCGGATGGACTGCCCCTTTCTGGTCACGAGCACCATATCGTCCCGGTCGCCGGCCAGGCTGGCGGCACACAGCTCGTCGCCCTCCTCCAGGTCCATAGCGATAAGCCCGCTGGAGCGCACCTGAAGGAAGCTCTGCACCGCCGTCTTCTTCACCTCCCCGCCGCAGGTCGCCATGACCAGGTATTCGCCCCGCTTGAAATCTCTGACCGCCACCATAGCGGTCACCCTCTCCTGCTCCGCCACCGGAAAGAGATTGACCACCGCCGTCCCCTTACCGGTACGGGAGATGTCGGCCGGAATCTCGTAGCACTTGAGACAGAAGACCCGGCCCCGGTTGGTGAAGAAGTAGAGCCGGTCGTGGGTATCAGCCACCACCAGGAGCCGGACCGCATCCTGCTCCCGGGTCACCATGCCGATGATGCCCTTACCCCCGCGGTGCTGCACCCGGTAGGACTGAGCGGGGACTCGCTTGACAAAGCCCCGCCTGCTCAGGGTGACCACCATGCTCTGGTGGGGAATGAGGTCCTCCTCGCTGAACTCAATTACCCCCTGCTCCTGAATCTCGGTGCGCCGGGGGTCGGCGTACTTGGACCTAAGCTCCGCCACCTCATCCTTCACCAGCCCCAGTATCCGCTTGGGGCTGGCCAGAAGCGATTCCAGGTAGGCGATATTCTTTATCACCTCGGCATACTCATCGAGTATCTTCCGCCGCTCCAGGTTAGCCAGGCGGCGGAGCGGCATATCGAGGATAGCCTGCGCCTGCACCTGGGACAGGCTGAAGTCAGCCATCAGGTTCTGGCGGGCCGCCTCCGCCGTCTCCGATTTGCGGATGGTGCTGATGACCTTATCAATCTGATCCAGGGCAATCTTCAGCCCCTCCAGGATATGGGCCCGGGCCTTAGCCTCCTTAAGCTCGAAGCGGGAGCGCCGGGTGATGACCTGACTGCGAAAGTCTA
>CAZXVG010000223.1:0-1599 GCA_964644205.1 uncultured Dehalococcoidales bacterium
GCCCGAAGTTGACATTGTTAATGTCGTACTCCTTGCTCTCGGGGAAGATAACCTGTTTGGTGACATCATCCGAGGTAAATATAGGGTGCACAAAGGGCACCTCCGTAATTTCGCTTATCCGACTTACCCTCAATAGCGGCCTCCGTCACTGATTAAGGTTCTCTAAAGCACGGGCAGCAAGACCGTTTCGGCTACCCCGCTCTGGAGATAGTCTATCGCCCACTGGATAGCCGCCTCGCCCTCAAGCTCAAGCTCGTAGTCCGGCTCTATACCCTTACCCTCGATAAGACGCCCATTGGGGGTAAGCCAGCGCCCCGTGGTGAGATAGATTCCGGAGCCGTCGCTGAGCTGTTGCAACACGTTAACACTCCCCTTGCCGAAGGTTGTCCTGCCGGCAACTACTGCCCGCCCGTGGTCCTGAAGCGCCCCGGCCAGCACCTCGCTGCCGCTGGCGCTGAACTCGTCCACCAGAACCACCAAGGGCAGGTCGGTGGTAAGGCGCTTAGGCTCCACGGACATGGTGGTATGCTCCCCCTGGTTATCCACCACGTCAACTACGGTGCCCTCGGTTAGAAAGTAGCTGGCGACATCGACCACGGCGGGCAGGGTGCCCCCGGGGTTGCTACGCAGGTCGAGGATGATACCCGCCGCCTCGTCGACGACGCTTTCCATCACCGAGGCCATCTCCTCGTCGGTGCGCCCTGAGAAATGGGTAATGGTGATAAGGGCCAGGTCCCCCCTCATCTCAAGGCTAACGCTTTCCAGCTCAATCTCGTCTCTCACTATCTCAATCTCCACCGGCTCGGTCTCCCCCTCGTGAAGGACAAGCAGCCTCACCGCCGTCCCCCGGGGCCCGCGAACCAAAAGCACCGCCTCGGTCAGGCTCATATCCTCGGTGGAGGCGCCGTCAATCTCCAGGATTATATCCCCGGCCCTGATGCCGGCCTGGTCTGCCGGTGAGCCGGGAATGGGCGAGATAATAACTATCTGTCCATCCCTATCGGCGACATTGGCACCGATACCCTCGAAGCTTCCGGAGAAGTCACTCAGGCTGAGCTGGTACATCTCAGGGTCGAGATAGCTGCTGTAGGGGTCGTCCAGGGCCTCCACCATGCCCTCGATGGCGCCTCGGCCCAGCTCATCGGCATCGAGGCTGTCCTTCTCCACGTAGTCCCGGAAGATGATGTCCCACGCCTCGCCAACGATACCCGGTATCGGGGCCGGGGCGGAGGTGGCGGGGGGCTCGGTGGCCGGTGCGGTTTCCGGAAACAGTACCTGCACACCGGGAAGGCAGCCGCAAGCCAGAGAAAGCCAGGTAAGCAGCGAAACTATAATCAGAACTTTGAGCTTTTTTGTCATCAGAGCCACCCCTTAACGTGTTTTATCGAGAATGAACGGACCAGCGGGACTCAAGCCGCCCCGGACAGGACAAACCTATCTAAGAGCTATAAGCAAAGCAGGCTATAAAGCCGGTCAAGTAAACCTGTAAGCCGAGTTCTGTACTCCGAATAATCGGAGCGGTGACCATCTATCTAGCCCTGATGTTACCATCAGGGTCAAGCGACCTACCCGGGGACAGGCCGGGCGTCCTTATGTCCC
>CAZXVG010000224.1:0-1594 GCA_964644205.1 uncultured Dehalococcoidales bacterium
CCCCGCTGTCGCCGGAGGCGATGCCCTTAAACATCGTCTTTGAGGATAGCGACCTGCTGGTTATCGATAAGCCGTCCGGGCTTACCGTTCACCCGGCCCCGGGGCATCCCCACCACACCCTGATTAACGCCGTTCTGTCGCATGTCCCCGACCTGCCGCAGGCCGATGACCTGAGGCGGCCCGGGGTGGTGCACCGCCTGGACAAGGATGCCTCCGGCCTCATGGTGGTGGCCAAGAACAGCCGGGCGCAGCAAAGGCTAATCTCCCAGTTCAAGGCCCGCTCGGTGGTGAAGGCCTACCTGGTGCTGGTCAGGGGGCGGGTTACCCCGGATGACGGGGTGATTGAGGCAAATATCGGGCGCGACCCGCGCCACCGAAAGCGCATGGCGGTGGTGGCTGACGGCGAGGGGCGGGAGGCCCGCACCCAGTATCACGTCGTGAGGCACATCGGGGAGGCTACCCTGCTTGAGGTAAAGCCCGAGACCGGGCGCACCCACCAGATTCGGGTACACCTCGCGGCCATCGGCTATCCGGTGGTCGGCGATAAGGTCTACGGCTCGAGGTCGGATAAGCTACCCCGCCTCTTCCTCCACGCCTGCCGCCTGGGTTTCAGACTGCCCTCCACAGGGGAGTATCGGGAGTTCACCTCGGAGCTTCCCCCGGATTTAGAGCAGGTGCTCGCCGAGTTCGGGTAGAACGCCGGCGTTTAAGGGTGGTAGAATGGGGAGAACCACGTATTCGGTAGAGTTACATCTAAATGCTTGGTATAGAAAGGCTTTATATGACCGAACCAGTTAGAGTGCGTTTTGCCCCCAGCCCCACCGGCCGCCCCCACGTGGGCAATATCCGCACGGCCATGTTTAACTGGCTCCTTGCCCGGCACACCGGCGGCAGCTTCATCCTGCGTATCGAGGACACCGATGTCGTCCGCAAGGTCGAGGGGGCGCTCGAAGCCATCCTCGACGGGCTCAAGTGGCTGGGGCTCGACTGGGACGAGGGGCCCGGGGTGGGGGGTGACTACGGGCCCTACTTTCAGTCGCAGCGTCTGGAGCTCTACCGGCAGGCGGCGGAGAGGCTCGTTTCCCAGGGGGATGCCTACTACTGCTACTGCTCCCCGGAGCGCCTGGAGGAGATGCGCGCCGAGCAGATAAGGCGTAAGCAGCCGCCGGGCTACGACCGCCGCTGCCGTGATTTGAGCCGGGAGGAGAGGGCGCAGCGAGAGGCGGAGGGTATCACCCCGGTGGTCCGCTTTAAGGTGCCCACCGAGGGGCAGACCCGCTTCCGCGACCTGATATTCGGCGAGGTGGTCTTTGAGAACAGCACCATCGACGACTTCGTGCTTCTCAAGTCCGATGGCTACCCCACCTATCACCTGGCCAACGTGGTCGATGACAGCGCCATGAAGATAAGCCACGTCATCCGGGCCGAGGAGTGGATATCCAGCACCCCGCGCCACATCCTTCTCTACCGGGCCCTGGGGCTTGAGCCGCCGCATTTCGTCCACCACCCGATGATACTGGGCCCCGACCGGGCCAAGCTCAGCAAGCGGCACGGGGCGGTCTCTATCCTGGAGTACCGGGAGCAGGGCTACCTG
>CAZXVG010000225.1:0-1569 GCA_964644205.1 uncultured Dehalococcoidales bacterium
AGCTCACCTCGGTAGCCACGGTGGGCCCCAAGATTGCCGACAGCATTATCGCCTTCTTCGGCCAGGAGGAAAACAGGGATATTATCCGCCGGCTGAGGGCGGCCGGGGTTAGCCCCGTAGAGGAAACGGCTAGACCTGAGGATTTACCCCTGGCCGGCAAGGAGTTCGTCATCACCGGCCGCCTGGAGAGCTTCAGCCGGCCGGAGGCGGAGGCCCGGATAAAGACCCTCGGGGGCACCGCCAAGAGCGATGTCACCCGTAAGACCAGCTACCTGGTGGTCGGGGCGGAGCCCGGCTCGAAGCTGGCCCGCGCTCAGGCACTGGGCACGAGGCAGATTACCGAGGCAGAGTTACTCGATATGCTGGAGCCAGCGGGCGGCACCGGGGTCAGCGGGGAGCGAGCTTAGCCTATGAAGCTGATTGTGGGACTGGGTAACCCCGGCGAGAGCTATGCCCGCAACCGGCATAATATCGGGTTCAGGTGCTTAAATCACCTTGCCCGGCAGCAGGGGATTCGCTTTGACAGCCGGTGGGCGAAAGCGCGCCTCGGCGTCGGTCAGGTGGCGGGGGTCGGTGCGGTCCTGGCCAAGCCCCAGACCTTCATGAATCTGAGCGGGCTGTCGGTTAGCCGACTGGTAAAGAAGTATAACGTCGCCCTGAGCGACCTGCTCGTTGTCTGCGACGACCTTGACCTTCCCCTGGGTAGAATCCGCCTTCGGGGTGGTGGCAGCTCCGGGGGGCATAAGGGGGTTAGCTCCATTATCTCCAGCCTGGGAAGCCAGGACTTCCCTCGTCTTCGGGTGGGCATCGGGCGGCCGGCTGCGGGCGAGGACCGGGTTGAGACCGGTAGCGGCGTCATCTCCTTTGTGCTCGGCGATTTCACCCCGGAGGAAGCGCGGATTGTGGCCCAGGTGATACCCGGGGTAGGCCAGGCCATCGTCTCCTTTGTGACCGAGGGTATTTCCTCGGCCATGAACAGGTTTAACTAGAGAGACTTAACCGGCCCGTAGCGTAATCCATGTTAGGTAGTTATTATGCTTAAAATATGGGGGGGTCAGTCATTATAATTTGGTAGAGAACCGGGCGAATGATGGCTTGACTTTCCTTGTTTCTATAGTATAATATCCTCGGTGAGGGCTATCTGGGGTGCCTGGCAATGTGTCAGGGGTGGTAGCGTGTTATCTTTTTGGGAAGCAGGCTTTCGCTTTATCGTGGTTTAGGAAGAAAATCTAGACTATGAGGCGTCTTGTGGTGAGGCGCTGAAGGAGGTAGAAGTTGGACGAAACTGCCCTGAAAATGACGAACATTAACAAGTCCTTCGGGGGTGTACAGGTACTGTACGATGTGAATTTTGACGTCCGTGCCGGTGAGGTTCACGCCCTTCTCGGGGAAAACGGCGCGGGTAAGAGCGTCCTCATGAAGACGCTGATGGGTGTGCATCGGCCCGACAGCGGCGATTATGTTGTCGCCGGTAAAAGCGTGAAGTTCAACAACCCTGCCGAGGCGCAGCGAAGCCGGGTTTCCATGGTTTATCAGGAGTTCGGTCTGGTTAAATATCTCACCGTTGCC
>CAZXVG010000226.1:0-1549 GCA_964644205.1 uncultured Dehalococcoidales bacterium
AGCTGCTCTGCCAGTTGAGCTAGCGGCCCATCTAGGTGAGTTTAGCAAACATTGGTCGCTAGCGCAAGTTGGACGCTTAAGCGGCGTGCCCTGCTCCCGAGAGGAAGCTACTGTGATAGCAGTTTGTCAATCTGGGACTGATGAAAACCGACGATGATTTCGTCGCCGATGAGAATGACCGGGACGCCTAGTTGTCCGGTTAGCTTAACCATTTCCTTGGCGGCGTTCCGGTCCAGGGCTACATTATATTCGGTATATGCTATTCCCTTACGGCGGAAATAGTCTTTACTCCTTTTGCAGTAGGGACAGGTAGGTGTGGAATATATGATTACTTGCTTATCAGCCATTTCTTATGTCTAACGGCTCAACCTGCTCGCCAACGATAGGGTTACCGCACATCGGGCAGGTGGCCACCAGCGGCACCCGGCAGTCGGGGCAAGAACCGGCGTCTTCGGACTCATGGCCGCACTCCGGGCATACGTACTTGGTATATTCCATGGCGTGACCTCCCGGATTTACTAGGGGCAATAGTATATCTTCTCTTGCGGGGATGTCAAGGGCCAGAGCTTTTTTGACAGGAGCGCAAGCCGCCTGTGCTATAATGCTAAGGAGAGAAGGGTATTACGGCTTTCTTGAGGAGTCAATATTACTGAGGGGGTGACGGGGTGTATAGCCGCTGTCCCGGTCAGGATAGCCGAAATCTTCGGGCGGAGCTTCACCGGTGTCCTAACTGTGGGCACGAGGTTGAAATCTTCTCCGACGAAATCAGGGTGAGGTGTCCCCAGTGCCGGGAAAACGTCTTCCGTGAGAAGACCCCTTCGTGTATTGACTGGTGCGCTTCGGCCCGCCGGTGTCTCGGTGAGGAAAGGTGGCACAGGCTTAGGGGAGAGAGCTAGCGGCCAGGCTTTATCATGGCGGGGTCACTCTGAATCGGGTTTAATCTTACGCACCATGAGCTTGAGCCCCTCGTGTTTAATTACGATGACGTCATGCCCCTTGTCGATATGGTGCTCGGCGGCCTCGGCATGCCAGAGCTCGCCCTTTATCTTGACGGTACCCTTCGGGGTCAGCGGCTCGGCCACTTTGCCCCGGCTGCCCACCATGTCAGTAAAGCCGGCCATCGGCTCTTTCATCAGAGCGCGGCTGCCGAGACGGTAAGAGATAACGCCGTAGGTAGCCAGCCCCGCCATCATCCCGATTAAGCCCCCCAGCGGCACCTCGACCCCCAGCCTGGGCAGCCCCAAAAGGATAAAGAGCGCCAGGGCTATCTCCTCGCCCAGCGTGGCCAGAACCGCGATTACAAGCCTGGACCTTTTCATGTTGCTTGCCCTGCTTATTATATCAGGAAAGCCCCGGTTGCTGATACTCAGATACGGATGCTATAATTTAGCCAGCTTGGTAACTGGCTTGAGGGAGATTAATGAAGCTCAGCCGTGAAGAGGTATTACACATCGCCCGTCTCGCCCGCCTGGGTCTGGATGAAGTCGAAGTGGGCAAGTTCAGAGAGCAGCTCTCCGAGCTTCTGGAAAGCTTTGCCGTGCTGCAGCGG
>CAZXVG010000227.1:0-1525 GCA_964644205.1 uncultured Dehalococcoidales bacterium
AACATCGGCCTCATCGGCAGCTTAGCCACCTACGGGCAGATTAACCGCTACGGCTTTATCGAGACGCCCTACCGCCGGGTTATCAGCGAGCTGGACAATAAGTCCGCTGAGCTGGTGGGCCGGACAATCAAGGAAGCGGTGACCGACAAAGAGGGCAAGACCATAGCCAAGGCCGGAACCACCGTTACCCCCCAGCTGGCCGCCAAACTGGCCAAATTACCCAAAACTAAAATAAAAGTAGTTACCTTTGTCTCCAGCGAGGTCAATTATCTATCCGCCGACAAAGAGGACGATTATATTGTCGCCCAGGCTAACGCCCGGCTTGACGCCAACAACCAGTTCGTCGATGAGAAGGTTGAAGCCAGGTATGCCGAGCGCTACGTGATAGTGACCCCCGACGAGATACAGTATATGGACGTCTCCCCCAAACAGATAGTCAGCGTGGCCACCTCGCTGATACCCTTTTTAGAGCACAACGACGCCAACCGTGCCCTGATGGGCTCCAACATGCAGCGGCAGGCGGTACCCCTGCTCCGTGCCGAGGCGCCGGTGGTGGCCACCGGCATGGAAATAGAGGTCGCCAAGCACAGCGGGCAGGTGCTCTTCGCCCAGAACGGCGGGGTGGTAAGTTCGGTCACCGGCGCGCAGATTGTCGTTACCAAAGACAACGGCGAGAAGGACATCTACCCGCTGATGAAATTCGTCCGCACCAACCAGGGGACCTGCGTCAGCCAGAAACCGATAGTCAGCATCGGCAACCGGGTGGAGGCGGGCCAGGTTCTGGCCGATAGCTCGTCCACCGAATACGGTGAGCTGGCCCTGGGGCAGAATGTAATCTGTGCCTTTATGAGTTGGGAAGGCTATAACTTTGAGGATGCCATTATCCTCTCTAACCGCATGGTGGAACAGGACAAGTTCACCTCCATCCACATCGAGAAGCACGAGATAGAAGCCCGCGACACCAAGCTGGGACCGGAAGAGATTACCCGCGATATACCCAACGTCGGCGAGGAAAGCCTGCGCGAGCTGGACGACGAAGGCATCGTCCGCATCGGCGCCGAGGTCGGCTCGGACGACATACTGGTGGGCAAGATTACCCCCAAGGGTGAGACCGAGCTGTCCGCCGAGGAGAAGCTGCTGCGGGCTATCTTCGGCGAGAAAGCCCGCGAGGTGAAGGACACCTCGCTGCGGGTGCCTCACGGTGAGTCCGGCAAGGTGATTACCGTCCGGGTCTTCTCCCGTGAGAACGGCGATGACCTGCCCGCCGGCGTCAACCAGTGGGTACAGGTCTGGATTGCTCAGAAGCGAAGGGTTTCCGTCGGCGATAAGCTGGCCGGCCGTCACGGCAACAAGGGGGTCATCTCCCTCATCGCCCCGGCCGAGGATATGCCCTTCCTCCCCGATGGCACCCCGGTAGATATTATCCTTAACCCCATCGGCGTGCCCTCAAGGATGAACCTGGGGCAGGTTCTGGAGACCCACCTGGGCTGGGCCGCCGAGATGATGGGCATGAAGGTGCTTACCC
>CAZXVG010000228.1:0-1514 GCA_964644205.1 uncultured Dehalococcoidales bacterium
TGAGCACGGTCAACTGCCTCGGCTGCTGCGCCCTGGGCCCGGTGATGGTGGTTGACGACGAATACCACAGTAACCCCTCTACCGAAGAGATGGAGAAGATATTCTCTGCCTGCGAATAGGCAGTGAAAGGAGAGAGCCATGCCCAGACTGAAGTCGGCCGCCGACCTGGAAGCCCGCCGGCAGGAGATACTGGCCCGAAGGGACCCGGATAAACCCTGCGTCACCATATGCTCCGGCACCGGCTGTCACGCCTACGGGAGTGAGAAGGTGGCCCAGGCCTTCGCGGCGGAGATAAATAAGAACGGCCTCAAGGAGAAGGTTGACATCAGGCGCACCGGCTGCCACGGCTACTGCGAGCGGGGCACCATCGTGGTTATCTTCCCCCGGGAGATATGCTACCTCCGGGTCAAGCCGGAAGACGTCCCCGAGATTATCGAGACCACTCTGGTCAAGGGGGAGGTGGTGGAGCGCCTCCTTTACGAGGGCGAGGACGCCCAGAGGATTATCCACGAAGGCGACATCCCCTTCTACAAGCACCAGAGCCGGATTGTCTTCGGCCCCAACCGCTTCATCGACCCCAAGAGCATCGACGACTACCTCGCCCGCGGCGGCTACGCCGCCCTGGCCAAGGTGCTCTCCGGGATGACCCCGGAGGCGGTGCTTACCGAGATAAATAAAGCCAAGCTGAGGGGCCGGGGGGGCGGCGGCTTCCCGGCCGGCATAAAGTGGGAGACCACCCGCAACGCCCCCGGGGAACCGAAATACGTTATCGTAAACGCCGACGAGGGCGACCCCGGCGCCTACATGGACCGCAGCCTGCTCGAGGGTAACCCCCACAGCGTGCTCGAGGGCCTCACCATCGGGGCCTACGCCATCGGGGCGAGTCAGGGGTTTGTCTACGTACGCCAGGAGTACCCTCTGGCCGTGGAGAACCTAAATGCGGCTCTGGCGCAGGCCCGGGAATACGGCCTGCTGGGAAAGAATATCCTCGGCTCCGGCTTTGACTTCGACGTTACGGTGCACCGCGGCGCCGGGGCCTTCGTCTCCGGGGAATCGAGCGCCCTGATGACCGCCATCGAGGGGCGGGTCGGAGAACCGAGACCGAAGTACATCCGCACCGCGGTAAGCGGCCTCTGGGGTAAGCCCAGCAACCTCAACAACGTGGAGACCTGGGCGACGGTGCCCCTGATTATCGACAAGGGCGCCGAATGGTTCAGCGGCATCGGTACCAAGGGGAGCAAGGGCACCAAGATATTCTCCCTGGTGGGCAAGGTAGCTAACACCGGCCTGGTGGAGGTGCCCATGGGCATGACCCTGAGGGAGATTATCTACGACATCGGGGGCGGCATCCCCAAGGGCAAGAAGTTCAAGGCCGTGCAGACCGGCGGCCCCTCGGGCGGGGTCATCCCGGAGAGCCTGATTGACACCCCGGTCGACTTCGACGAGCTTACCAAGGTCGGCTCCATGATGGGCTCCGGGGGCATGATTGTCATGGACGAGGACAACTGCATGGT